>JANWHO010000118.1 GCA_025450375.1 Chloroflexota bacterium | reverse complement strand
TGCGGCTGATATTTTTCGATCATGCCCCTGACGGCGGTTGAGCCAACCGCCGCGAGAATATGGCCCGCGTACTTTGGCCGCATGTCGGCGTCGAGCTCGGGCGCGTCGTCCAGACCTGATTTATGAGGAGGACAATGAAGATTGAACACCCAGCCGGTGGAGGAGGGCAGGCTGGCCGCCATGGCTTCGATTTTGGCCCCCAGGTCGGCTTCATCCAGTTCCCGGTCCGTATTCCAGGGGGTACGATTGGCCCAGCCCGTGCTGATCATGGAGACCTGTTCCTCGATGGCGAGCACCTGCCCTTCACCCAGAATTACCTTTTCGGACTCTTGCAGAAGAGGATCGATGGCGAAGGCATCGTCGTTACCAGGGCAGACATAACAGCGGACCCCGGTACCGGCCAGCTTTGCCTCGGCGTAGGCCAGCCACTCGCGGACACGCACGATCACCCGTTCGGTAAACAGGGCGTCGATCCGTTCCGGGTGCTGCCGTAACTCCGCTAATTGGTCCTCTTCGAGGCGCACCGGATAGTAGCCTTTATTGGCGATCGTGGTCTCCATGGCCCGGACCGCCTCCTCGTCCTTCAGAACATGGACCTGGTCCATCAGTTCCACCCGCGTTTCACCGCGCGCCCCCCGCACCATGGGGATTACGGCTTTGCCGGTCATATCGCCGCCAAGCACGAGCGCGTTCGCCTCGTAGAACTTCGCGCCGGCTATGAACTTCTTCCAGCAAAGATCGGAGCCGTGAACGTCGGTGGCAAAAAAGATACGAAACATGAAGCTGGTTTCTCCCCCTAACCGGCTGCTTTTTCCGGGCCATGGCGTTGGCTGAGCATTTGTTCGACCAGTCTGGCCTCCTCCAGAGCCTCGGCAAGCCGACCGGCGCGCAACAACGCCACGCTCAGCTCGCGGCGAAGGCCCCGATTTTCAGGATCGTCCCGAAGCTGTCGTTGCAGAGCGGCGATCGGATCCGAAGGAGCGGGGGCCGGGGGCGCGGGTGTCTGGGCCGGGCTGAGGATCGTGACTTCGGGGGCACGTCCGGCGGCCTCGCTCGGCGATCCGGATCGGCCGGTGATTCCATGCTCGGCCACCAGGTTTGAGAGATCTTGCTGATAGAGCGACCGCTGTTCGGGAAAGTCTTTTTCCGCCCTGCCATAGAGAGCGAGCGCGTCGCTGAGCCGGGTCTGGCGAATCAGCACACGGGCCAAATCCCGCAGTAAAGGCGCCAGCGACGGCAGGGCGGTAAGAGCCGCCCGTAGAGCCTGCTCGGATGCCTTGAGATTCCCTGTTTCGCCCAGAAGGAGACCCAACGTGTGTTGGAATCCAGCCTGAATGGTGACCACGGTGTCAGGAGGAGCCGGCATGGCGCCGAGGCGGACAACCGGCGGCTGATCCTGATCCCCCAGAAGCTCGATGCCGCTCTTGAGCAGGTCGATCGCTCCCTGGAGGTTTCCTCGTTGATGCTCGATGGTGGCAAGATCGGCCAGAGTTACCGGATCCCGCGGTTCGCGGGCCAGCCCTTGACGGAGTAGGTGCTCGGCCGGTTCTCGATCTCCACCGCGCAGGAGCAGGGAGCCCAGCGCGGCAAGACCGAGGGCGTCCGCTGGCTGCAAGTTGACCGCCGCCTGGTATTGGTCTCGGGCGGCATCCAACCTCCCCAAGGATTCCAGCACGGTCCCGTAGGTGCGGCGTAGTCCGTCGTCCTCCGGCGCCAGGGTCACCGCGAGAAGAAGCTCGCCCGCCGCCGCCTCCAGCTCTCCGAGCCGCTGAAGCACCATCCCCAAATAGGCATGTCCAGTGGTAGATGCCGGGTTGAGGCTGACGGCGCGGCGAAGTTCGCCAGCGGCCTGTTGGTAGAGGCGTCCCTGCAAGAACAGCAACGCGGATCGCTCCGCTTCGGCGGCCTGCTTGTTGAGCTTCTCCTGTGGATCCTCGGGTTGCTTCTCCTGCCTCCGACCGAAGAGTTGCATGAACCTCCCCTCCGCAACGCATGCGATGCGCATTCCGCGAAGTCCCGTACCACGGGAAGTGAAGCACGATCCACAAGGATCGGGCCGGCATCCTCATAATGGGAAGCGGTTATCCGCGGAATGAGCAGGCGCCAAGATCTAGTCAGATAGCGGCGCCGACGCGTGGTTAACCCCTATTCTGCTGCGCAACGCTCGCGGATGCAACACTTTAGTGTTGACTACTCGACCAGATCATGAATTTAGCGCCAATCCACCTGCTGACAGCTCCAACATGACGCACCACGTCACCAGCTCGTGTCCGGCGGTACTATCGCGGGCCGACACGATGTGCCCACTTTGGACCGATCGGGGTAGGAGGGTCAACCCCCCAAATGGTGAATCGTCCGTCCGGGTCACGGCAGGGCCGGGGCCCTAACGCCGCACCTCCTCGGGTAGGTTGTACCATGCCTTTCGCCGGCCCACCCGATCCCGGAGCCGCCAACCAAGTGATTTGGGGGCTGCCTCGATCCCTTCCAGCAGCACGCCCACCCGCCGTTGTACCCGCGACGCATCGGCTGGGGGGAGAATCCGATCAACCTCGGCAGCGATGGCGGTCAGATTATCATGCAGGGTCGTATACCATCCCCAATCTCCGGCACAGATCTTCACCAGGTAGTCCAGGCTCAATGCGTCGGCGCTGTCCGGTCCCTGAGGCTCGTGATAGAGAAGGAGCGCCAGCGCGTCGGTGATATCCTTCCGGTTGAGTTGAATGATCTGCAATTTCAGCAACAGGAGATCCGAGGGCGGCAGGGCCGGCCCAGGCAGAGTGATGCGCGGCTCAAGATCCAGCGCATGGCACATCGCGAATTGCCCGAGGAAGACATCGATTTGCCGCTGACGCGGACCATCGTGAAAGAGGAGACGCGAACCTCCTTGAAGGGCATTGAACTGACGGTTCGGCGTATAGCCCGCGCTGGTCAGCAGATCGCTCAGGGCCCTGGCGGATCGGCGTGGGGCGGCGAGATCGATGTCCTTAAACTCGCGGGCCAGTTCCGTCCGCCGCATTACCGCGCCACAGCGCAGAAAGACCGCGATGCCACCCAGTAACCGGAGGGGAATAGCGGCTTCTTGCGCCAGCCTAACCAGGCGGTCGGCCTCCTCCACGATATCGGGGTGCGTCACTCTTCATTCCTCCGCTATGGTTGTGCTGGCCGGCACGCCGGTTTCCACCGAGCCGGCGCTGGCTGTCTTTGCCCATGATAGCGCCTGCCGGTGCCTTGTGGCCGCGGTTCCCTTTTTCTCTTGGCCGCCAGGAGGTATCCTATCTTTTGGAACGGCACGCCCCACCCGCGTCGTGACGCGGGAGCCTTTTCCGTGGCATACGCGGCCAAGGCACGACGCCGCGACCGGGATGTAGGTTCGGAGACTATGGCCGTCCGACAACAGCGCCTGTTCGTTCCCAGCGTGCACCGGATGAGCCTCGCGCGCATCTGGAATGGGATGCGCTCCATGACCTTCGCCATCTGTATGTTGGCGTGTATTTTGGCGGTCGTAATAGCCGGGAGCCTGCTGCCGCAGGACAAAGGCATCCGCTACATCTATGAGTCATGGTGGTTTTATGGGCTGAACTTCCTGCTCATGCTCAGCGTCCTGAGTTGCGTCCGCGGGCGGATTCGACCGGTCTATCGCTATGCGTTCAAGGTTCCGGTCGTCCACCGGCCGGAGTTCTACCGCGCCGCCGAGACGGTCCGAGCCATGGAGGCCGCGCTGTCCCCGGAACTCGCCGCTCGTGCCGTGGTCAAGGCTCTCCGCTGCTGTCATTATCGGGTGGAGACGGTCGAGCGCGAAGGGAAGATCTACATTCTCGCCGATCGTTTCCGGGCCATGCGGCTGGGTTCCCTGGTCTCTCACCTGGGGATTGTTTTGATGGTCGCCAGCATCGCCTGGGGAGCCCTGGCCGGGTGGCTGGACAGCGCCGTTTTGGTGGAGGCCGGAGGGGCGCCAGTCGCGATCGGTCACGGCACGGGGCTGACCCTGCGATCGGACGGCTTCAATTTTGGTCTCTATCCCAACGGGCTACCGCGAAACTTCCGCGACCAGCTCACCGTTGTCGAGGCAAACGGTACCGAGCATCATGATACGATCGATGTGAATACCCCATGGTACTACGGGGGTATTTTTGGCTATGACATCCACCAGGCCAGTTTCGCCGTCTCCGCCCGCCTGATCGCGATTGATACCCGGCAATCCCCCCCCAAACCGCTGGCCTACTGCGTGCTGGAGGACAATACGCAGTCCTGCGGCGGCGGTTCCGATCCGCTGCTGCTGGCCCCGCTAGGCGACGGGAGTTACCGCCCGATCGGGAACGGGATCTCGGCTTTCTATCTGCCGGAGCGTGATCTGGCGGTCACATTAACCTTTCACGATGCCATTCCCAACCAAAAGCAGCCGTCCACTGCCGTGGTAACGGTTGCCCGTCCGCCGCAAAAAGTGGGACAGTCCATGCGTATCCTGAAGGAAGCGGCCGATATTCCAGTCAGCTCGCGGAACTTCAACGGCACCGTTGAGCAGATCACGACGACCCCGGTGGAGGTTGGCGGAATCCGCTTCATCCTGTTGATCCGCCGAGTGGCGGGCCTGAATATCGGTCACAACCCGGCCGTCCCCTTTATTTTCACCACCTTCGCGCTCATCCTCCTGGGCCTGGTGAGCGTGCTGTATTTTCCCTTTAGCCGGCTATGGCTATACATTGCTCCCGACGACGACTCAGGAGCGTCCAGTGGTTTGTTGATGCGCGGCTCCTCGGAAAAGAGCAGACAGGGCTTTAAGCGAAGGTTCGAGGAGATCGGCCGCGTGGTGCGGCGTGAGTTGGATTCCGCCGGCTAGGAGCATGAGATGGAAGGTCGTATGTCATGAGTCAAGATCAGCTTTTACATTTCTCCTCCACCTGCCTGTTTTTGGGCTTCTGGGTTTACGCCCTCGCTTTGCTGTTCTACATCGCCCATGCGATCGCGCCGGCGACTCGGGCCGCCACCGTGCGGGTGGCCACCGGGGCGGCCGGCGGGACCGTGACCTTGAGCCGTGGTGGATCGGCGGAGCCGGTTTTCAATCGCTACCGCTTGGGGCTGACCGCGACTGGTCTGGCCATTGCCGGTTATATCCTGGCCAGTCTCGGTCTGGGCGCCCGTTGGGACGCGCAAGGGTATTGGCCGGTGGCCAATGCCTTCGAGGCCCCAATCGCCTTTTCCTGGATGATCGTCACCGTGTATCTGGTGGCCGAAAAGATGATGCGTACGCGCATCGTGGGCTGGGCGATTTTCCTCTTCGTGGTGGGATTCTCCGGCTATTCCTTGTTCAACTTCGGGTCCGGCAGTACGGTGATCGATCCGCTACGTCCCGCCCTGCAGAGTAATTGGCTCCGCATTCACGTCGGCATGGCCATGACCTGCTATAGCTTCTTCGCCCTGGGCGGCGCGCTCAGCATTACCTACCTGGTCCGATCGGGTGCCTGGCGTCGTCCGCATACTTTTGCCCTTGCCATCTGGCCGGTGTCCATCGTGATTGGCATCCTCCTGGGGATTTACATCGGCCGGTGGCCAGGGAGCGGCGATGCACTTACCGCCTCGAAGGTTCTGGGAATCGCCTGCGAAGTGGTGGTGCTGTCGGCGGTGACCTTCCTGGGTTATAAGGGCCTGGAACGGCGGATCGCCTTCGAAGGTCCACTGGTGGTGCGGGCGGAGGGGCCGGAGGCCGAACTGCTGGAGCAACTCGATGAGTGGTCATACCGCGCGATCTCCATCGGGCTGCCCATGATCGCCTTCGTGTTGATGTCGGGGGCCATCTGGGCCCAGATGGCCGGGAGCACGTTCTGGAGCTGGGATCCGAAAGAAATCTGGGCCCTGATCACCTTTGTCTACTATGCGCTGTACGTCCACGTTCGGGTGCAGCGAGGCTGGCGCGGCGCCCCGATGGCCGCCCTGGGGATGGTGGGCTTCGCCATCGTGATTATCAGTTTCCTGGGACTGGCCTACCTGGTCGGAACTCTGAAGATCTTTAGTCTGCATACCTTCGGCAACGTCCAGTGACGGATGGCGCCGCCTCAATGACCCTGGTGGACGATGCCCAGGCCGTTCATGTCGAGGAGCGGCGGGCCGTGGCGGCCATCGTGCGGAAGTTGAGCGTGGCCCGACCGCCGGTGGGGATCACCTTTTTTAGGGAGGCGCCGCCGCCGGAGTACGAAGCGGCGAACGTCCCGGCTTGCGCCCTGATCCG
Organism: Chloroflexota bacterium; assembly: GCA_025450375.1. The sequence goes on along the minus strand of JANWHO010000118.1, from coordinate 1,366 downwards.
AGAGGCGGAGCTTGGGCGGCGGATCTACGTGGACAGCGCACGCCATGATTGCATCGTGGGACAATATCATCTTGGCCTGGGGCCGCCCATGTCGCTGATTACGGAGGGGCATTATCTGACGTTGGCTCAAGGGTTTTACACCCCTGAGGGAGCACGAGCGACCAAGGCCAACAGTTACTCGCTGGCCCAGGGCAGTATCACGGCCATGGGAGCGGCGCCGCTGGCCGACATGCCGATTGGGGTGTCGGCGGATCTGCTGGTACTGATCTGCCCACCACAGCAAGCGATGATCGTGGCGGGGGCGAGCGCGGTACGGATCGGGGAGTTTCCCCTGGGAGATCTCGGGGCAGCTACCTGCTCGTCCGTTTTCGCGGCGCCGCGACTCACCGGGAACAGCGTCTTCTCCCTGGGAGACAGCAATGGCCGGGCCTTCAATAAGATGGATGCCGCGGAACTCTTCGTTGTGGTACCGCGTGAGCGGTTCCGCCATTTACTTGAAATGATGGACAATTTCTGGGTCAAACCAGCGGAAACTCGCCGGTTGATTCATCCATCGTATGCCCCACGGGGCGACTCCGACGAGGGGCGGTGAGCATGGCAAACGACCCGTTTCGGGCTATCCTCTTCAGTGGCGGCGCCGGTTCGCGCTTGTGGCCGCTCAGCAGGCGAGCCCGACCGAAACAGTTCCAGCCCTTGGTGGGCCCCGACTCGCTCTTCCAGCTGATGGTTCGGCGCCTATCCGCCAGCATTGGTCTGGAAAATATCTTTGTCTCCACCGGGGAGGTCTACCGCGACCTGGTGCTGGAGCAGATACCTGGACTGCCGGCGGAGAACGTGCTGGCCGAGCCGGAGATGCGCGATACCCTGGCCGCCGTGGGCTACGCGGTGGCCGTGCTGAACCACCGATATCCCGGTTCCACGATTGCCACCCTCTGGGGGGCCGACCATGTGATCCGGCGCGACGCGGAGTTCGTGGAGAGCCTGCAGGCGGCGCACACCTTGGCGCGCGAGCGAAACTGGGTAGTGAAGGTGGATGTGCGGCCCACTTCGCCAAGCAGTGCCCTGGGGTACATCGAGTACGGTGAGCAACGCGCGGTGGTGGATGGGAGAGCAGTCCATGCCTTCGTCCGCCAGGTGGAAAAGCCGTCCCTGGCCACCGCGTTGCGGCTTATCGAGGCTGGTAACTATCTATGGAATACCGGTTATATCGTATGGACGGCGGAGAAGATCCTGGGATTATACGCCGAGCATGCCCCGGAGGCATCGGCCGCACTGAAGCGGATCGTCCAGGCGCTGGAGCGTCATGGCCCTGGCGCCGACATTGGCGACCTCTATGCGAGCATCCCCAAAATGTCGATAGACAAGG
>JANWHO010000117.1 GCA_025450375.1 Chloroflexota bacterium | reverse complement strand
GGCCAGCCATGCTCATCGGTCAGTTCTTCCCCGTTATGTAGCCGGGCGAACAGATTCTCTTCCCGATCGAAGTCTCCGAGGGCCAGGTTCGCGGTAAATCCATGCTCGGCGTGCACCATGACGTGGGTAGCCTCCGGTTTGAGCTTGACGCGCGCCAGCACGTCCCGAACAGAGACGCCCTCCCAGTTGTTGTCCAGCTTGGTCCAGCGGGTGACACAGTGGATATCGTTCTTCCGGGCGGAAACAGGGAGGGCAAGCCACTCCTCCCAGGTCCAGCTTACCGGTGCCTCGACCAGTCCACTTACCTCGAAGCGCCATTTTTTCAGATCAACGCGGGGTACGCTCCCGTACTGCAACACCGGCCACTTTACCGTCAGTTGCTGACCTGGGGGAATCCGCGCCGCGATCTCTGGCGCTACCTGCGTACGGTTGAACAGGGACATTGCATTTCTCCAGGGCAAGACGAATGACACACGAGATTGTTTCCCTTGAACATAACATGGTTGTCGCGTGGAACCTAGAGCCACTACCCTAAGGGGGCGCACCGCGGATTCGCGACGGGGAGTCTTACTGGCTAGGGGCGCGGGTCTCCAGGTCCGCTTGGTTCGGTGACGGATCGTCATTGGGGTGGCGCGGTGGATACCGGAGCTTGGTCGCGCAAGCGGGCCTGGAGACCCGCGCCCCTAGCCGCACCCTTGACCATTGGGAAGGAAACGGATGGCCGGCGTATTTGGATCGGAGGGCGACCCGTTGGCGATCGCGGACATGACGAAATCCACCACGCCGGCGGCAGATCCTATGGTGGCGGATCTTCCCTGGGGCGCCGCGATGATCGCCACGGTCTGCGTCTATTACGCGGTTAGCTCGCTCGCTCTCAGCCTGGCCTTCCTGGTGCTCCTGGCCTATCTCTGCTGGCGCCGGACCAGCCTGGCGGTCAGTCTGATTCCCCTGGCCATTCCTTACTATTTGGTGCCCAAGCACCTCCATAGGCATCTCGATTTTTCCCTGGGCGAGACGGTTATCGTGCTCTGCGGGATTCTCGTAGCCCTCAAGCTCCTGCTCGGCTTGCGCAATCTCCCGCCGGGCGTTTCCTTGCGCCGCTACGTGCTTCCGGATACTCCCTTCCTCTGGCCGGCGCTGGTGTTTCTGGCCGCCGCTACCCTGGCATCGTTGGCGGCTCAGTTTCCCACGGTCGCGCACCGCCAGTATCGCCTGGTGGTGCTGGAACCCCTCCTGTTCTTTTGGCTGGTTCTCCAGACCCTCCGAGGACCCGACGGGGCGGTTCGCCTGCTCCTGTCCTTGATCGGCTCAGCCCTAGTGGTGGCGGGGATGGCTGAGGTGGAGATTGCCTTCCGCTCCCAGGACTTGGTCCTGGCCGCCAATGTGGGTGGGGCGCCCCAGCATTTGGTACAGGCAGTCTTCAAGGACCAGAACAGTCTCGCCCTCCTCCTCGATCATGCCCTGCCCGCCGCGCTTGCCCTCGCCTTGCTGCCGGGCTGGGTCGGCATATGGGCCAGGGGTCGGCAGGCGGCGCCAGGGGCAATGGCGGCTCGAATCGGTCTGTTGGCGGTCTCGGCCTTCCTGCTCTACATCCTCTACCGGACTGGCTCACGGGGGGGCGAACTGACCGCCGCGATCTGCGTCCTTCTCGTATTCGTGTATTGGCAGCGGGAACGGCCGTGGCTGATCGGCGCCGGCGCGGTCGTCGTGGCGCTGGCGGCCCTGGTCGAACGGCACAGGCTGGAAAACTTCGCCGGCAGCGGCCATGGCTTAAGTAACCTGGCCCACACCTCGATCTGGCAGTCGGCCCTCAACATGATCCGCGACCATCCGATCCTCGGGGTGGGGCCGGACAATTTCCTCTATTACTACTCCAACGACAACACCTGCGCCCCAGGACATGTCGCGCACTGGTATTACGTGCAGGCCGGGACGAACTTTGAGCGTTGCATTTCCCACCCCCACAATCTGTTCCTCGACTTCTGGCTTAGCACGGGAGTGGTGGGGCTGGCGGCGGCCCTGTGGCTGATCGGGCTCTTCGCGTTCCTCGGGGTGCGCGGCTGGCTGGCCGCGCCCGCCCAGTGGAGCGGACCCTTGCTAGGGGCGCTCCTCGTGATGGTGGCGATAGTCGTCCACGGGGAAGTGGACAACTCCTACTTCCTGCCCGATCTCTCGGTCATTTTCTGGCTCTGTCTGGGGGTGGCGAGCCTTTGGGAGCGGCGGGTCGCCTAGAAGGTGGTATTGAACTGCTTGTTCAGGTAGTTCGCCAGGGAATCGATGGCGTGGGACGCCGTGGGGTAGACGGTGACAAAGGCAATTACCCCGATGGCCGCCACGATCAGGAACTCCATCAATACCAGGGTCTCTTCCGAGAGCACCGTGTTCCGGAGCCCGTCGAACAATTGCTCGAACGGCGACGCGCGCCGTACGCGCACCGCCGGGGTTGCCGGGACGCGCACGCGCACCTTGGGGGCCGGTGGCGCCGGTAGCGACTGCGGCTCGTCGGGCACCGGGGTTGGGGACGTGGACATACCTTGCTTTCCTCCAATGTGGTCGATGCGTGCCGACCCGCCCTATTCTATCAGCTTTCCCACATGCGAAGAAGTCCATGCCTCAATGGAGTCACAATCCAGGGGCGCGGGTCTCCAGGCCCGCTTCGGCGATCAACCGCCTACCTCCACCGTGCTACCCCGATGCCGATCCGTGGCCGAAACGAGCGGGCCTGGAGACCCGCGCCCCAAAATGCATGCCTTCCGACACATGCGAAGAAGTCCACGCCTCAACGCTGAGGTAGGAGAACCGCCATCGCTACTCCCTGGGCAACGACCAACCCCGCGCGCTGGCGATCCTGCATGGGAGCTTCCCTGGCCTCCAGACTGAACGCTTTGCCCGCTCCGTCGATCCCTTCAATGCTCGACCGCTCGTCCACCGAGAACACCGTTACCAGTGAACCAGTCTTATCGCCGAGCTTGAACGCCTTGACTCCGGCGCCGTCGCGTCCTTGCAGCGGATAATCGCCGATCAGGGTGCGGCGGCCGACACCGGTCGCGGTGAGGGCCAGGACCGCCAGGCCCCGCACAAGTGGGGAGCCGGATAGGACATGATCGCCGCTATCTAGCTTGATCGCCCGTACCCCTCCGGCGACCCGACCGGTCGGACGAACGTCCGAGGCGGCAAAGCGAATCGCTTTCCCGAGTGCCGTATGGAGAAGGATCTCGGCGTCTCCCTCGCCCACGTCCACCCCCACCAACCGATCACCGTCGTCCAGCCGTAGGGCCGCCAGGGGAGCTTGGCGTGCGTGGGCATATTCCGCCAGCTGGGTGCGCTTGACCTGGCCCCGCGCGGTCGCCAAAACTAGCCATTGCGGGGCCTCGGCGCCCGAAGCCACCATGGCCACGATCTCGTCTCCCGCGTCCAGGTCCACCAGGGAGGCGACAGGCACCCCATGCTCGCTGCGCCTGGCGACCGCCGCCACCTTGTGGGCCGCGATCCCGAAGCAGGAGCCCCTGGCGCTAAAGAGGAGCAGCATATCGCGGGTGTTACAGCTAAGATACTGGCGTGGCACCTCGCGAGCGCTGCCCCGGCCGCCGAACTGGTCAAGGCGTTTGATTGTGCCGTCCATCCCCAGGGCCACCACGGTGGCCTGGTTTGGCAGAAGCTCATCGATACTCAATGGCACGTCCGCCGCATCGTCAATAATTCTGGTGCGCCGCTCATCGCCAAACCGGATCTGCAGGTCGCGCAATTCGCCGATCATCAGATCGAGGATACGCCGAGGAGAATTGAGGATCGCCTCCAGATCCCGCACCTGCTTTTGCACCTCGCGGTGTTCATCCAGGATCTTCTTCCGTTCCAGAGCCGAGAGGCGGGCCAGCCGCATATCGAGAATGGCCCGCGCCTGCGTGGGGGTGAGGGCCAGGTGTTCCACCAGCGCCTTGGTGGCGGCGTCGGTGGAGTGCGCGGCCCGGATCAGGCTGATCACGGTGTCCAGGGCGCCCAGGGCCTTGTGGAAGCCTTCCAGCACATGGAGCCGGCTGCTGGCCTCGTCCAGGTCGAACTGAGTGCGGGCGGTGATGACGTGCTTCCGGTGCTCGATGAACAGGTTGAGCGATCGTTTGATCGATAACTGGTGAGGGCTGCCGTCCACCAGACCGAGCATGTTGATGCCGAAGGTAATCTGCAGGTTGGTTTTGTGGTAGAGCGTCTTGAGGACGGCGGCGGCGGTGGCGTCTCGCTTGATCTCGATGGCGATCCGCATCCCCGTCCGGTCGGATTCGTCGCGCAGGGCGGAAATGCCATCCAGCTTCCGCTCGCGGACCAGATCGGAGATCGATTCGATCAGTTGCGACTTTTTCACCTGATAAGGGATCTCCGTGATCGCGATGGTCTGCCGCCCCTTCCCATCGTCCTCAATCGCGGCGATTCCGCGGAGAAGGATCCGGCCCTGGCCGGTGGCATAGGCGCGGTCGATCCCTTCGCGGCCCACGATCATCCCGCCGGTGGGGAAATCGGGTCCGGGAAGGATAGCGATCAGATCATCGGCGGCGGTATCTGGGTGCGTAGCCAGGGTGATGATCGCGTCGCACACCTCGCGCAGATTATGGGGCGGGACGTTGGTGGCCATCCCCACCGCGATCCCATCGGCTCCGTTCAGGAGGAACAGCGGCACCTTGGCCGGAAGCACGGTCGGTTCACGCATTGAGCCGTCAAAGTTGTCGGCGAAGGCAACCGTGTTCTTATCCAAATCCGCGAGCAATTCCTCGGCCAGGGCGGTGAGACGGACCTCGGTGTAGCGCATGGCGGCCGGGTTATCGCCGTCGATGGAGCCGAAATTACCCTGGCCGTCCACCAATGGGTAGCGGACACTGAAGTCCTGGGCCAGACGGACCAGGGCATCGTACACCGCCTGCTCGCCATGCGGATGGTACTTACCGAGCACGTCTCCCACCACGCGGGCGCTCTTTTTGTAGGCGGCGTCGTGACGCATTCCCAATTCATGCATGCCGAAAAGGACCCGGCGTTGCACCGGCTTGAGCCCATCGCGAACGTCGGGCAGGGCGCGCGAGGTGATCACGCTCATCGCGTAATCGACGTACGACTCGCGCATCTTTTGGTCGAGGTCGATATCGACAATCGAGAGGGCGGGTGCTTCGGCCATGGTCTTCCTCACACGTCCAGGTTGCGCGCCGCGTGGGCGTGCGTTTCGATGAACTTCTTCCGGGGCGGCACGGCGCTGCCCATCAGCATGCTGAAGGTCTCATCCAGATGCACCAGATCCTCCGCCCGCACCTTGAGCAGGGTACGGGTGGCCGGATTCATGGTGGTGGTCCACAGCTGGTCCGGGGTCATTTCGCCCAGGCCCTTGTAGCGTTGGATCTCCACCTTTTGTTTCCCGGCCTTCTTCACCAAAGCCTGGCGCTGGGCCTCGTTATAGACCCAGTGCGACTCCTTGGCGAAGGTAATCTTGTAGAGAGGCGGCTGGGCCATGTACAGGCGCTGCTCGCTCATCAGTTGCGGCATATGACGGAAGATCAGAGTGAGCAGGAGAGTGGTAATGTGGGCCCCGTCCACGTCGGCGTCGGTCATCAGAATCAGCCGCCCATAGCGGAGGCGCGCCAGGTCGAAGCCATGGCCAATCCCGGTGCCCAGCGCTGTCACCAGCGACTTGATCGCGTCGCTCTCCAGCATCCGCTCCACCGAGGTCTTTTCCACGTTAAGGATCTTCCCTCGAAGGGGGAGAATGGCCTGGAAACGGCGGTCTCGCCCTTGTTTGGCCGAGCCGCCGGCTGAATCCCCCTCGACGACGAAGAGTTCGCATTTTTCGGGGTCGCGCTCCTGGCAGTCCGCCAGCTTACCGGGGAGGGTGCTGATCGCCAGTGGATCCTTCCGGACCACCAGATCACGGGCCTTCCGGGCCGCCTCGCGGGCGCGGGCGCTGAGCCAGCACTTCTCCACGATTTTCTTGATGTCGTTCGGCGACCGGTCAAAGTGGGCGAGCAGTCCTTCGGCCAGCGCCCCGTCCACCTGGCTGCGGACCTCGCTGTTGCCCAGTTTGCTCTTGGTTTGCCCTTCGAATTCGGGCTCGGGGAGACGGATGGAGATCACGGCGCTCAGGCCCTCGCGCACATCGTCGCCGGTCAGACTGGCGTCCTTGGTTAGCACCCCGAGCTTCCGGCCCAGATCGTTGAGGACGCGGGTGAGGGCGCCGCGGAAGCCGGTGAGATGCGTGCCGCCCTCGACCGTGTGGATGGCGTTCGCATAGGTGAATACGGTCTCATTGAAGGTGTCGTTGTATTGGAGGGCGATGTCCACTTGAGTCGGGCCGGCGGTCCGGCTGATCGTGATCGGCGGATGGAGGACAGTCCGGTTCGTGTTCAAATGGCGGACATAGCTGGTGATTCCGCCCTCGAAGTAGAAGGTGCGGGAACTGGCGGGCTCCACGCGCTCATCAATGATCTGGGCCGTCAGGCCGGGGTTGAGGTAGCAACATTCACGGAGCCGGGCCCGGATCAGGTCGAGACGCCAGTCGAGATCGCCAAAGACCTTCCGCTCGGCCCAAAAGCTGATCTCGGTTCCCGTATCGTCCGATCGTCCGACCCGCTTTACGTCCTCACTGGGTTTCCCCTGATCGTACTCCTGCCGATACCGAGCCCCATTCCGACGGATTTCCGCCACCAAGCGCGAGGAGAGGGCGTTGACTACCGAGAGGCCCACCCCATGCAGGCCACCGGAGACGCTGTAACTGCCGGCGCCGAACTTGCCCCCGGCGTGCAGAACGGTGAGGGCCACTTCCAGACCACTCTTCCCCGTCTTATGCTTGTCCACGGGAATGCCGCGTCCAAAGTCCCGTACGGTCACGCCGCCATCGGCGCGGAGGGTGACCACCACCTGATCGCCAAAGCCGGCCATGAACTCATCGACCGAATTGTCGACGATTTCCCAGAGAAGATGATGCATGCCGCGGTAGTCGGTGCTGCCGATATACATGCCGGGGCGGCGCCGCACCCCATCCAGTCCCTCCAGGATCTGGATCTGATTGGCGTTATAATCAACGGCCATGGCAGCGCATCCCTCTCAACAATAGAACAATTGTCCAACTTTACATTCCTATGATCGCACGCCGCGGGCCGGTCGTCAAGACGCGGTGGGGATGATTCGCCCAGCGATCGCCGTAAAATGGCCAACACCATACATGCCGCCTAACGATAGCATGTTTATGGGCGTCGATGAGGGTGGATCGGGGATGTGGTCCGCTTCCGTGCTTCAGGAAGGGGCGGCAAACCGCATCTTTTAAGAGAACGCCGTGCTCACGAAGTAGCTGTTCTTCGAGACCAGCCCACGCTGGGCGACGTCGACGATGGTCATGGTGTCGGTTGGGGTTTTGGTGGTGAAGCGCTTTTGCACGTACATGCCGACCGGCGGGGCGAAGAACAGCGAACAGAGCGAGGCCAGCACGGCCCGACTATAGCGGTTCCGTTTGGGGGGGATCTCGCCCGCCAGCACCGAGGAGATCCCGGCCATCATCCCCGCTACCGCCAGGTTGGTGCCACAGCGCGGGTGGATCGCCATTTCCGGTTCCCCGTTCCGGAGCCGCTGCAGGGCTTCGGCGGCGCACTCACGGAGGTCCTCCATCTCCAACTGCCCGTAGACATAGAAACCGTTGGCGGTGGATCGTCCGCGGAGCATGATCCGCGGATTCCGTTGGGTCAAGAGCGAGATGGCGGCGTGCTCGAGCGCGTGATTCTGACGAACCCTTGGACCAAGGAGCATCTGCTCCACTACGTCCTGTACTTTACTCATGAATCCCAGAATACCTCTCTCCGTGCGTCCCTAGGGCGCCGGGTAACGCAGGACTCTTGTATTGCCCGCGTCGTTGACTAATATCGTGTTGCCCGTGCTTGCCACGGCCGCGGGCCCTCTGAGCTGCGATAGTCCGGTTCCCAGGCCACCCCAGGCGAACTCCGGCACGCCGCGGTTGGAATAGACCAGGATGCGCGATCCGGTCTGATCGGGAACGAGCACCCGATCCTGGCTGTCCACCGCGATCTGCGGGCGGTCACCGGTGCCTCCCTGCCAGGCTGGGATTGTGAACGTGGCGAGCGGCTGGCCGGTGGAACTCAGTTCCTGCACCCTTTGATTCCAGTAATCGGCCACGAAGACGTGGCCGTGGCTGTCGATCGCTACGCTGGAGGGCTCATTGAACTGGCCGAGAAGCGTGCCGGCGCTCCCGAAGGATAGGACGAACTTCCCGGTAGGATCGAATACCTGGATCCGCCGATGGCCGGTATCCGCGACATAGATGTTCCCGTTCGAAGCGATGGCGATTCCGCGCGGGCCATAGAAGTCGTTGGGCTTAAGGTTGGTTTGGTTCAAGTTACCCTGGCCCCAGGAATGAATGAAGATGCCGGAGGGTGAGAACTCCTCCACCCGTTCGCCCCAGGTATCGGTGGCATAGATGTTCCCGTTAGCGGCCACGGCAATTCCTCCGACCGCCGGCGAATACTGGGCATTGAACTTGCCGGGCCCGGTTCCGGGACCACCGATGGTCCGAAGGAGCTTGCCGCTGGGCGACAGCACCACGATTCGGTGCCCCTGAAGGTCGCCCACCAGGGTGTCTCCCTGCTGGTCAATGGCGACCGGACCAGGGCTGGTGAAGGAGCCGGCCGCCACCCCGCCCTGGCCAAAGGCCGTGGTGGCCGTGACGGCGCGCAGCTTGCCCACGAACGGATCCGCCTGCTGCTGAGCCGCCAGTTGCTGCTGGGCCATTTTTTGGAACCTGGGCGAGAGATATTGGACGTACTTCTTGGCGACCAAGAAGTAGAAGTCGGTTTGATTCCCGTAGTTATCCCAGGCGGTAGGAGTGAAGGGGCGGCGCTGCACCTCCCATTGCAGGATATGGCCCCAGGTGCTTGGGGTCACCACGTCCTTGAGGACATAGCCAACACGCTGGAGCCGCGAGTCGCGCTGTCCCTTGGTGAACCGATCCACGTAGGCGGCTTTGTACTCCTCGGGATTCCACCACCGGAGTTTCTCGTGGAAGGCCACGTAATTATTGGCCAGCGAGGTCGCCAGGGCTGGATAATTCGTGTCGCTTACCAGGAGGACGGGCTGGGTGGGGAGGCCATACTGGGCCACCGCGCCGTAATTGT
>JANWHO010000116.1 GCA_025450375.1 Chloroflexota bacterium | reverse complement strand
TGCGGGCCCGATTGTGGGATCTCGAGCAACAAAAGCGCGCGCGAGAACTCAGCGCCCAGCGGAAGAGCCTGGTAGGGAGCGGCGATCGCAATGAGCGGGTGCGCACCTACAACTTCCCCCAGGACCGCCTGACCGACGAACGGTTATCCGAGAACTTTCATAACCTACCGGTGGTCATGGATGGCGACTTGACCGCCCTGATGGATGCTCTGGCCGCCGTCGATCGGGCCGAAAGGCTCGCGGCCGTCGAGTGACCACGCGGCTCTCGGAGGAGCAGGCGTGGCCGCTGGGCTGCTCGGCGCGAACCGCCCAAGTCTGGGGCCGCCGCGAGCTGGAGTCGGGGGGGATTGGGGAAGCGGCACTGGAGTCCGGGCTGCTCTTGGGGCACGTGCTGCGGCTGGATCGGGCCGGACTGCTCATGCACGGCTCGTCTGGGCTGAGCGCGGTAGAGAGCGTGGAGTTTCAGGCCCTGGTTGCTCGGAGGCTCCGGCGTGAGCCCCTGGCTTACCTGGTGGGTTATAGGAATTGGCTCGATTTCAGCATTCTGGTGAATAGAAACGTGCTGGTACCCCGGCCGGAGACCGAGATCCTGGCCGGCCTGGCGATCGAGGCGACGCAGCGGGCGAGGAGCGCGCGGACGAGATCACCGATTGTGGTGGACGTGGGGACCGGCAGCGGAGCCCTGGCAATCGCCATTGCCCGGGCCTGCCCTCAGGCCAGGGTGTTTGCGATCGATGCCGACGCCGGGGCACTTCGGACGGCAGCCGAGAATTGTCGCCGCCTCGCTCCCGATCGCGTCACGCTTATCGCGGCCAACTTGCTGCCCGCGGATCAACGGGCGGACGTCCTGGTCGCCAATCTGCCGTATATTCCGACCGCCGAACTGGCTGGACTGGAGCCCGAACTGGCGTACGAGCCGCGTCTGGCCCTGGACGGCGGCCCGGATGGACTCCGACTGATCGAGGCGCTGCTGGACCAGGCGGGCCGGTCGTTCGCTTCGGGCTGTGTGATACTCCTGGAGTGCCACCACGACCAGGGTGATAAGGTGGCTAAGATGGCGAGGGCCAGGTTTCCTGGAAGTGTCGTGTTGCTGCATCCCGACCTGGCGGGGATCATGCGGTTCGTGCGAGTAGAGTCGTCTGAATTCTACAATGACTCCCTCTAAATGAACTCCTGCCAGATCTGGTTCGCCACGAGGAAGCCTCGCGGGGTAATGCGTAGGTGCCCCTCGGCGATTTCCAGCAAGCCTAGTTCGGCGAATCGCTCGACGGCCTCGGCGTGGTCGCCGACGAGATTCCCGCCAAAGCGTTGATTGAAGGCTGCCAGATCGATCCCTGCCACCAGGCGCAGCCCCAGCATGGCGGCATCGGCCCGCGCGCGATCCGCGTCGATGGGGTCGCGGTGCGCGGTCGGCAACTGGTTTTTGGCCAGGCGATCCAGGTAGGGACGGAGGCCGCGGAGATTGGCAAAGCGGGCGTTGTCGACATAAGAATGGGCACCCATACCGAGCCCGAGGTAGGAATTATGGTGCCAATAGGTAAGATTATGGCGCGATTGATGACCAGGACGGGCCCAATTGGAGATCTCGTAATGCACATAACCAGCTGATCCCAGCATCTCGTGGGCCACCTCATACATGGCAGCCGCGTCGTCGTCGGTCGGTAGGGCGGTAGCGCCCTGACGGACCTGGCGCTCGAGAAGGGTGCGAGGTTCAAGAATCAGGCCGTAGACGGAGAGGTGATCGGGTTGCTCGGCCAGCACCGCGTCGAGGGTGCGCCGCCATTGATCGAGACTCTGCCCTGGCAGGCCGAACATAAGATCCGCGCTGAGGGAGGCGAAGCCGGCCCGCCGCACCTCGCGGAGGGCCCGTATGGCCTCGGCGCCGGTATGCAGCCGCCCGACGCCACGGAGCACGGCGTCGTCTAGCGATTGCACTCCCACGCTGACCCGTGTAATGCCGGCGGCGCGGAGCGCTTCCCAAAATCCGGGTGGATGATCGCCAGGATTGGCCTCCAGGGTGACCTCCGCGTTCGGGTCCAGGGTACACGAGGCGCGGAGCGCGTCCATGATTGCCAGGATATGGGCGGGATCGATGGCGCTCGGGGTCCCGCCGCCGAAGAAGATTGTAGGGACAAAGGGTCGTGGGCGATGCTCGAGGCGGAGCGCCAATTCGGCGATCAGGGCATCGACATAGGCGGGGATACGAGCGGACTGACCAATAGCGGTGGCAAAATCGCAGAAAGAACAGTGATAATGGCAGAAGGGAATATGCACATAAACAGCGAGTTCCTCACGGGCATCCTGCGGGGACAAATCAGTCGGATCGGTCCGATCCGACTGATCGGTCTGAGTAGTGATCATCAAAAGGAGGTCTCCCTATGCGCGTGGTACTTGCCACTTCGAACCGGCGCAAAGCCGAGGAATTTCAACGCTTGTTCACCGGCGACGACCTGGAGGTGCGAACGCCGGAAGAGTGGGGATTGAACCCGCTGTTGGTCGAGGAAGTGGGACTGACCTTCGCGGCCAACGCGCTCACCAAGGCCCGCGCTTACTCCTCAGCGTACCGCATGCCCGCCCTCGCGGACGACTCCGGCATCCGCGTGGATGCCCTGGCGGGTGCTCCCGGCGTACGTAGCGCCCGCTTCGGCCGTCCGGATCTGGATGACGAGGGACGGGCCCGTTACCTCCTGGAGTGCCTGCAAGGGATCTCGGACGCCGATCGCGGGGCGCATTACGTATGCGCATTGGCCCTCGTGGTACCGGATGAGAATCCAATCGTGGCGGAGGGGAAGTGGTATGGCAGGGTCGCGGATCAGTACCTGGAGGGCGGCACCGGCTTTGGTTATGATCCGGTCTTCCTGATTCCTAGCCTGGACGCGCCCGTATCACGGTTGACCGCGAAACAGAAAGACGCGCTGGGGCATCGTGGGAAGGCGGCGCGGCGGTTGTTGGCGGATAGGGGCCGGTTGCCATGAGCCGCCTTGCCCACCGGGAGGATGATGCGACCGTGTCACGTACACGACAGCGGTAATTCAGCCAACCCTGTACACTGGAGATGTGAACACTGTACGCCCTGTGGGGGCGCCCTCTTCCAGTAGCGCGCGCCGAACTCTTACCCTTGCCGAGGAGACCCGTGCCATTTTGCGGGGCTATAGGGTGCGAACCAATGACCAGCTGGGCCAGAACTTCCTTATCGACCGCGAGGCGCTGGACTTCATCGTCCGGGCCGCCGACCCCGCGCCGGGAAGCCAGGTGCTGGAGATTGGGCCCGGAATCGGCACCCTGACCCTGGCCCTGGCCCAAACCGGGGCTCAGATACACGCGCTCGAACTGGACGCGGAGATGGCTAGAATCAGCGCCGACCGGACAGCCGGGCTGGAAAATGTCACCATCCATGAAGGGAATGTCTTGCACACCGATCTGGCGGAGATTCTGGAGGTCCGGAAACCGTTCATGGTGGTGGCGAACATTCCCTATTACATCACGGCTCCGATTCTCCGTCTGTTCCTGGAGGGACCCTATCAACCGACCGCGCTCATCCTGATGGTGCAGAAGGAGGTAGGTGAACGGCTGGCGGCGCTCCCTGGCGAGATGAGCGCCCTGACCGTGTTTGCCCAGGTGCTGGCGCGGATTGAAATCCTGCGCCGAGTCCCACCATCCTCCTTCATGCCGTCGCCCGAGGTCGATTCGGCGATCGTGCGTCTCAGGGTGCACGACACTCCGGTGGTTCCGCGCGCCGACCATCCGTTTTTGTTTAGGGTCGTGAAGGCAGGTTTCAGCGCCAAGCGGAAGATGATTCATAATTCGCTGAATCGCGGCCTGCCCAATTCCGGAGAGGTGATTGAGGCCGCACTCTCGGCCGCGGGCGTGGACCGGTCGCGGCGGGCCGAGACCCTCAGCGTCCAGGAGTGGCGTGCCCTGAGTCTGGCTCTCCGCACCGACCACGAACATACCCCCAAGGACCAGCGCCTATGATCTTCCGTCGCCGTCAAGAGCCGGAGCCGCCCACCGAGGGGCAGTGGTTAGTGGTTGGCCTGGGAAATCCGGGCCGCCGCTACGCGCCAACCCGCCACAACATAGGCTTCCGCATGGTCGATCTGCTGGTCGCGCGGCATGGCGCTCCGCGTTGGCGCCTCGAGCACCAGGCGGAAACCTATCGGATCCAGCTTGAAGGATCGCCTGTATTGGTCGCCAAGCCGCTGACCTTTATGAATGAGAGTGGGCGGGCGGTGAAGGCCCTCCTGTCGCATTACAAGATTGCTCCGGAACGTCTGCTGGTTATCAGCGACGACCTGGATCTCCCATTCGCGCGCCTGCGCCTCCGGGCCCGCGGTTCCGCCGGCGGCCATAATGGCCTGCGCTCGATTAACGCGGCATTGGGTACGCCTGATTACGCGCGACTGCGGGTTGGGATTGGGCGTCCAACGGAGGGCGAGCCGCTGGAGTGGGTGCTCTCCCCATTCTCGCCGGTGGAGGAGGAGGAAATACCGCTCCTGTGCGAGAATGGGGTAACAATCGTGGGGACCGTGGTACGCGACGGCATCCTGGCGGCGATGAACCAGTTTAACGGCCAGGGTCCGACGGCGGCCGAGCCGCTCGCCGCGAAACCAGTGCCCGCGGCGGGACACCCGCCGGAGGAGAGGATCCGTGGCTAACCTTTCCGCCAACCTGCATCCCCTGACCGCCCACGTCAGGTCGCTCAGGGAGATGGGAGATCTGCTGGCCCGCCTGGGCTCCAGCGGGGTCGCGGCGGTACACGGCGCCCCGCGAGCCAGCGCCCCCGTGGTCGCCGCCGCACTCCAGGGCAAGACGTTCGCGCATGGCAGCGCGCAGGTGGTGGTCGTGGCAGCCGATCCGGGGACCGCGCTCTCCTGGGTAGACGAATTGCGCCAGTGGGTGGCGCCGGCGGTCCCCGTGCTCCAGTTCCCCGCCTTGGAGGCGCTGCCCTACGAACGCGCTGTCCCGGAGGGGACGATCGTCCAGCAGCGCCAGGGGGTGCTGGAGGTGTTGAGTGCCGGTGGACCGGCGGTGGTTGTCGTGCCGGCGCGGGCGCTGCTGCAGCCGCTCATGCATCCCTCCGGCGCGAAAGGACTGATTCGCGAACTGGGGCAGGGGGACCGGCTCGTCATGAGCACCGAGATGACGGTCTGGCGCCGGATGGGGTACGAGCAAGCGGCCGTGGTGGAACGGCCCGGCCAGTACTGCCGGCGGGGCGGCATCGTGGATGTGTTTCCCGCCGGGGCGGATTGGCCGGTCCGGGTGGAGTTGCTCGGCTCGGAAGTGGAGTCGCTCCGCCAGTTCGACCCCTCGACTCAACGTTCGGTGGCGGCGTTGGAACGGGTGCTTCTCGGGCCGTTGCACCCCTTTGTGTTGCCGGCCAGCGAGGAGGCGCTTCGCGAACTCGGTTCTCTCGATACCTCCCGCTGCCTTCCCCATGTGCGCAGCCAATGGGACGAAGAGCTTCGCAACCTGAGCCAGGGCATCCCCTTTGACGGGCTGGAGTTCTACACCCCGTATCTGACGGCGCAACCTTCCTCGCTGCTGTCCTACCTCTCGGGCTCGTCGGTCCTGTTCCTGGACGAACCCGAGGCATTGTTCGGCACCATGGACGATCTGACCGAGCAAGCGCGGGAGTTGAGTGACGAGTTGCTTGGCCGCGGCGAAGTGCCGGCCGGCCTCCGCTTTCCCTTGCTGGCGGTCGAGGACGTTCGCCAGGAGATAGGGCTGATGCCGCGGGTAGAGTGGCGGCAACGGGTAGCCGGCGAGGGGTTCGATTGGAGCGCGGGCAATGTGTTTCGCACTGCTCCCTCCTATGCGGGCAGCCTGAAGCGCTTTGTGCAGGATTGCGCCGAACTGCGCGGGCAGCAGGAGCGGGTCTGTATCGTCTCGTTGCAGGGTCAACGACTGGCCGAGCTTTTAACCGAGGATCAGGTGCCGGTCCTCAGGGCCGCGACTCTGGATGCGCTGCCCGAGCGGGGCACGATTGTCGCCGTGCCGGGCCAGTTGCCCGAGGGCTGGTACCTGCCGAACGGTCATCTCCTGGTAATTACCGACGCCGAGGTTGCCGGTTGGACCCGGCCGCGACCCGCCGCGCGCTTTCATCGCGAGGCCGGCGGAACCTTCGCCCTCGACTTCCAACCAGGCGATATCGTAGTCCATATCGAGCACGGAATCGGACGGTATCAGGGAGTGGTTCGACGCGGGGCCGGACGGGCGGAGCGCGAGTATCTCGATCTGCAGTTTTCGGGCACCGATCGACTGCTGGTTCCCACCGATCAGCTTGATCGGGTGACTAAATATCGGGGCATGGGCGAGGTGGCTCCCGCCCTGAGCAAGTTGGGAAGCCAGGAGTGGACGCGCGCCAAAGCCAAGGTGAAGGAATCGGTGGAGGCGGTGGCGCGCGAGTTGCTGGATCTCTATCGCTTTCGGGAAAAGGCGCCCGGCCACCCCTTTGCCGCCGACGGCCATTGGCAACGCGAACTTGAAGCCGCCTTCCCCTATGAAGAGACGGTGGACCAGGAGCGCGCGATCCGGGACGTGAAGGGCGATATGGAAAGCGCCCGGCCCATGGACCGCCTGGTTTGCGGAGATGTAGGCTACGGGAAGACCGAGGTGGCGCTCCGGGCCGCCTTTAAGTCGGTGATGGATGGGCGACAGGTCGCGGTGCTGGTTCCCACCACCGTCCTGGCCCAGCAGCACTACAACACCTTCCGTGAACGTATGCAAGCCTTTCCGGTCCGGGTTGGGGTACTGAGCCGCTTCCAGTCCCCCAAGGAGCAGCAGCGCGTGCTGGAGGGGATTCGCGAGGGGACGATCGACATCGCGATCGGAACCCACCGGCTGCTGCAAAAAGACGTGTCGTTCAGTGATCTTGGCCTGCTGGTTATTGACGAAGAGCAGCGTTTTGGAGTGAAGCATAAGGAGCGGCTCAAGCAGATGCGCCGCGATATCGACGTGTTGACCCTCACGGCGACCCCGATTCCCCGCAGTCTGCATATGGCTTTGATGCAGGTGCGGGACCTGAGCGTGATTGCCACCCCGCCGGAAGGACGGCTCCCGATCAAGACCTTCCTGGAGCCCTTCGACGAATACCATATCCGCGAGGCGATCCTCCGGGAGATGGACCGTGGGGGACAGATCTACTTTGTCCATAATCGCGTGCAGACTATCCAGGCAATGGCCGAGCGCTTACGCCGGTTGGCCCCCCAGGCGCGGATCGAAATCGCGCACGGGCAAATGCCGGAGGCGGAATTGGAGCGGGCCATGTTTGCCTTCGCCGACAAGCAATATGATCTGCTCATTTGCAGCACGATCATCGAAAATGGTCTGGACATTCCGAACGTCAACACGATGATCGTCAACGATGCCCCGCAATTCGGCCTCTCGCAGTTGTATCAGTTGCGCGGGCGGATTGGCCGGAGCAGCCGTCGTGGCTACGCCTATTTGCTCTATAACCCGAACCTGAGGATTTCCCGCACCGCCGAGCGCCGGTTAAAGGCAATTTTCGAGTCGACCGAATTGGGGGCCGGCTTCCAGATCGCGATGAAGGATCTGGAGATCCGCGGAGCGGGGAACGTACTCGGGAGCGCCCAGCACGGCCAGATGGCGGCCGTAGGCTTTCAACTCTATGCGTCGATGTTGGCCGAGGCGATCGAGCGGCAGCGCGCCGGCGGCGAGTCGCTTCCGACGGAGCAGCCGCGCCCGGTGGTCAGTATTCATGTGGATGCCTTCATCCCCGACGATTACGTGGAGGATGGGAATCAGCGGTTGCGGCTTTATCAGCGGCTTGCCGCGACCACGAAATCGGCGGAGGTCATCGATCTGGAGGCCGAGCTACGGGACCGCTTTGGGCCCATGCCGGATCCGGTCGCGGCCATGCTGGCCATGGTGAGAATCCGGCTCAAGGCAACCCAACTGGGCATCCTGGATATAAAGCTCGACCCCACCAGCCTGGTGATCCAGGGTACGTCCACCACGGTCTATGATCGGCAGGATCTCTATGCAACCTATGGCATGGCCGCTCGCATCGATCGCGGGATTCTCCGACTCTCAGCCCAGCGGCTGAGCACCGATCCCTTGGCGGCAATCGAGAGGATCCTTGACCGAGCGGTGGCGCTCCGGGCCGGCGACGAGACACCGCGCCTGGTGGCGAGCGGGCGGCCATCCTAGCGGTCGGATGAGCATGAATGAGCAGGGAGAAAGGGAGGGCGCGACATTGGACGGCAATAGCTCAGAGGTTCCGGAAGTTCCATGTCCCGGGTCGTGGCTGGCCGCCTTTGGCCGCGCCCTTGGCCTGGGGGTGGTCACCGGCTTCCGGTCCACCTTTGCCCTTGCCATATTGAGCCGAGCGGAGCGCGCGCGTGGCCTCCGATCCGAGCGTCTCCCCAGGTGGCTGTTCCAGAAGCTCGCCAGCCGCGGGCTTTCGGCGGCGATGGCGGGCGAGTTCCTGGCTGACAAGTTGCCGTTTATCCCCAGCCGGCTCAATCGCGGCCCTTTAGCGGGTCGGGCTCTCAGTGGTGGGATAGCGGGAATCGCGAGCTTTCGCCTGGCGGAGAAGCCCGCGTGGGCCGGTTGGGGGACTGGCGCGGCCGGCGCGCTGGCTGGTTCGTTCGCGGGGGGCCACGGCCGTGCCTGGGTGGTGAAGCGCACGGGCCTTCCGGATCCGGTGGTCGCGGTAGGCGAGGATCTTCTGGCGGTAACGGCGGGGCGCGCGGTCATTCGCCGTCCCTGGCTCGGTATAGTCCTGTGCGTCCTGGCCCTGGCGGTGATCTCACGACTGCCGACAACCGCGGGATCCGACCAGAGTGACTGAGCCGAAAGTGAGTAGATTGTCCCGAGAATTGGCGCCTGAGTCATGCCCCCGGTTGTATACTCGCAGCACTATGAGTGGACATTGACGATTCATCATCGGGCGAAGGAACAGCCGGCGGTCGTGGGGTTCGAGGCCGGCGGATCCACGGGTATCAACCGAGCCTGCCACGCGCTACTTCGGGAGGTA
>JANWHO010000115.1 GCA_025450375.1 Chloroflexota bacterium | reverse complement strand
TGTCATCGAGCAGGGCGCGAATCGCCGCGCAGGCAATGATCCACCACTCCTGGGGATCTTGTTCCGCCCAGCCAGGTTGGGGCATGGCCAGCGGGTAGCTCCGGGTGATCGCGCCGGCGACCCAGCCATCCTGGCGTAGGAGCAACGCCTTCAGGCTCGAGGTGCCGAGATCGACGCCTATCACATAGGCGGCCTTCTCGCTATCCCACGGCATATCTGTGGGCTCCTCCAGAATCGGCACCGTCGCCATTCGATTTGCTATCATTATTAGGAAACTCGGTTCGACCTTACCATGCCATTCCGGGCCTGTCAACGGGCCGCTTGGGCGGTTCCCTCGGTAGGGATCTGGCTGACGGGCCAGTTCGGCAAGGTTCGGATGGACATGATATTCTGGATGGCCAAACGGAAGGAGCGGTGATGCGGCGAACCGCGGCACAGGACCGGACTGGAACGGGCCCGACCGATGTGCGCCGCCATAACCGGGCCCTGGTGCTGCGCACCATCCGCGAGCATGTAGGGGCCTCGCGCGCCGAGTTGTCGAGACTGACGCGCCTCTCCGACCCGGCGATATTGGCGATCGTCAACGAGCTGATCGATGCCCGGCTGATCCGCGAGGATGGGATGGAACGCTCTACCGGTGGCCGCCCGGCGCGGGCGCTGCGCATCGCCGAGCAGTCTCGCTACGTGCTCGCCGTGGACCTGGCCCGCCATCGCACGCGAGTGGCCATAACCGATCTCAACGCCACCATCCTGTACCAGACCACGGTGCCGACCAATGACGCGATCGACGCGCGGGCGAATCTTCGCTGGCTGGAGCGGCTCATGAACGAGGTGCTGGCGGCGTGGAATGGACCGCGGGCCCAGCTCCTTGGCATAGGGGTCGGGGCTCCTGGGCCGCTCCGTACGACGACGGGCACGATCCTGGCCCCCACGAATTTCGGGCACTGGCACAACCTTCCCTTGCGCTCGGCCCTGGAGGAATGCTTCGGCGTTCCCGTGCGGGTCGACAATGACGCGAACGCCTGCGCGCTGGCCTTGCAATGGTTTGGACTCGCCGCGGCGGCCCGCGACTTCGTCTACGTCGCGGCCAACTCGGGTGTCGGGGCCGGGATCGTGATCGACGGCGAACTCTACCGCGGCGCCTATGACCTCGCCGGTGAGATTGGGCACATGACCATTGACATCGCGGGGCCGCGCTGTCCCTGCGGCAACATTGGGTGTCTCGAGCTCTATACCACGTTGCGCGCCACGCTTGCGCGCTGGCTCGGCGCCCCGCGCCCGGAAACCCTGGCGGACGAGGTCAACGGGATCGCCGCCTTGATCGACGCGGCCCATGCCGGAGATGAGACGGCGCTGGCGGCGCTGACCATGAGCGCGCAGTATCTTGCCGTGGGCGTGATCAACGCGATCAACGCCTACGATCCGCGGATCGTCTGGATCGGACGCGAGCTTGCCGCGGCCGGTGACCTGCTCCTCAAGCCGATCCGCGAGGCCGTGGCGCGCCGCGCGTTCGTGGCCAGCGGCCGCAGCGTGACGATCGAGCGGGATCCCCTGGGCGAGGACACGCCACTCCTGGGAGCGGCGTGCCTTGTACTCTCTGAACTTTTCGTCAACAGCGATATCCTTAATAATCTCGTTACCTCCGGGGCCGTAGGCTAGTGGAGGCGCGGGCTCTCACGACTTTTTCCGTGAGTCTTGACCTGCCTGACTCCTTATGCTATCGTGAAAACCAACGTCTATTACCTATCAAAGTTAGGTAATAGACGCGGGTGATACTATAAGGAGGCGAGAAAGGAAGGAGTACAGAGGATCCGACACCGCACGAAATCGTGAACGCCAGAGGGCCAGGCGCCGGCATGGGGTCATGCATCATGCCCCCAACCTAGCGGTCCCCGTTCGCCACCCTCGTCGCGCAGTGATCAGAAAAGGGGTTGCAGCCATGCCACACCGCTTATTCTTCGGACGCATCCTGCCGCGTGCCGCACTTGCTCTCGCCGCGATCCTTCCCCTGGCCGGTACCGCGCGGGCCACTACGGCCCGGACCACCGCCCACGCGCCGATCATCATCGGCTATCTGGTCAAGACGCTGGTCAATCCCTACTTCGTCGCCATGCAACCGGTGGCTCAGGCCGAGGCGTCCAAGCTGGGGGTGACGTTGGTCTATGAGGCCGGAAAGTATGACGGCGATACGGCCACCCAAACCTCCCAGATTGACGACCTGATTACCCGGGGCGCCAAGGCCATTGTGCTCATCCCTAGTATTTCCGCCGGTATCGTGCCCGCCGTACGCCGGGCCACCGCCAAGGGCATCACGGTAATCGCCCTGGACACGGCCACCGATCCCACCACGGCGGTCACCGCCTTCTATGCCACCGACAATTATGAGGCTGGGGTGCTGAACGGCCTCTGGGCTCGGAAGGCATTCCAGGGAATCACCCCGAAGATCGCCCTTCTCGAGGGAACACCGGGCAGCGAGGTCAACTCCGACCGTATGGGCGGCTTCCTGGCCGGCTTCGGCCTCAACGCCAAGCAATACGTGGTGGCCGATCAAGTCACCAATGGCGCTCAGGGCCCGGGCCAGACGGCGATGGAAAATATCCTCACCGCCCATCCCGACGTCAACCTGGTCTGGACGATCAATGAACCCGCCGCGCTCGGCGCCGCGACGGCGATCAAGGCCAAGGGCCTGACCGGAAAGATCAAGATCGTCTCGATGGACGGCGGCTGCCGGGGGATCCGGGCGGTCCGTGACGGCATCATCAGCACCGATGTAATGCAGTTCCCCGCCCAGATGGCCAAGCTCGGGGTGGACTACGCGGTGATGGCGGCCCAGGGCAAGAAGATTCCCGCCCTGATCGATACCGGCGAGATCCTGGTTACCAAGAGCGTGCAGCCGTACGTTCCCTCCAGCACCGTCTCCTTCGGCTTGACCCACTGCTGGGGCTAGGACTGAATTGGGACTATCCTCCGACCGCGGTTGGGGAAGCAACGTAGGCCGCCGAGGCGCTCGGGTATACTAACCGGCGGACACGTCCGGCGTCGGGGATGGGCAGGCGACAAAGGGGCCTGCCCATCCCCGGCGTCCGCGGTTGGCGGGGAAACCCCCGAGGTTCGCGACCACATCGCTGGTCCGGCGTCCAGCCAGAACTCACGATCGATCAGCATCCGTGAAGGGAAGGAATGATGCGAGAGCTCCGGGAGCGGTGTCCATGAGCACGCGGCAATCACCCAGCCTGGATCGATTCACCTCGGTTCGCCGTAGCCTGGAGCCGGCGCTGCGGGTCTACGGTGAGGTGCCGCTCCTGGGCCCGCTTACCGGTCTGGTCATCCTGATCATCTTCTTCACCATTAGATCTCCGGTATTTTTCACCTACGGGAACTTCACCAACGTGCTTCTTCAGGTGATGGAGGTCGGCACGCTGGCCGTAGGGCAGACGATCATCATCATCGCCGCCGGCATTGACCTCAGTAACGGGGCGATCATGGTCTTTTCCTCCGTGGTGATGGCGCAATTGGCCACCGGCAACGCCGGCCAGGGAGGCGCGCTGGGCATTCCGGTGCCGCTGGCGATCGCCGCTGGGGTGGGGGTCGCGATGGGCCTGGGGCTACTGAACGGCCTCCTGGTCGCCTTTATCCGCCTCCCACCCTTCATCGTCACCCTGGGAATGCTGAATATCGCCTTCTCAAGCACCATCCTCTATACGCACAGCAGTACGATCACCAATCTGCCCAATCAACTGCTCTTCCTCGGGAATACGTTTAATCTGGGCGGCCGCGTGGTGCCGATCGGCCCGCTGGTCATGCTTGGAGTGGTGGCGATCATGTGGTACGCCCTCACCCAGACAGCCTGGGGGAAGCATGTCTACGCGATTGGGAATAATATAGAGGCGGCACGGCTGACCGGCATCAATACGACCAGGCTGTTGATCTCCATCTATATTATCGCCGGGCTGATCTACGCCATTGCCGCGCTCCTGGTCATCGGTCGGACCACGGTGGGCGATCCGCTGGCCGGTCAGACCGACAATCTGGATAGCATCACGGCGGTCGTGATCGGCGGCACCAGTCTGTTTGGCGGACGCGGCAGCATCATCGGCACCCTGATTGGGGCCCTGATCGTAGGGATCATCCGGAATGGGCTTACCCTGATCGGGGTCGATGCCGAATGGCAAACCTTCGCCACCGGGGCACTGGTGATCGTCGCGGTCGCCGTGGACCAGGCAACGCGGCGCCGGCGCCGGTAGCACAACGTTCCGCAACCTGAATGAAGAGGAATGGAGCCCTGGTGGTTTCTCAATTGGTGTAGTTTGCCGGACGCGGACCTCCGGCTGAGGCCGGGGGTGAAACGCCCGAACCCACACGACGCCGCCTGATTGTGCACTAGGGGATAGGCTCGACACGCGGGAGGGGAATGAGGCATGGTCCAGAATGGCGGCATCCAACCAGTGCTGCAGGCCCGGAATATTTCAAAGCGGTTCGGCAGTGTGACCGCCCTGGAAGAGGTTGATTTCGAGCTGTATCCGAATGAGATTCTGGCCCTGGTGGGCGACAATGGAGCGGGGAAGTCAACCCTGATCAAGATTCTGTCCGGCGCGTATCGGCCGGACGCCGGGGAAATCCTGATGAACGGGCAGCATGTGGAGTTCCACAGTCCCATGGACGCTCGTCGTCAGGGCATCGAGACCGTGTACCAGGATCTCGCCCTAGCGCCGGCCCTGGATATCGCCAGCAATCTCTTCCTTGGCCGCGAGGAACGGAGACGTGGGCCCCTTGGCTCGATCTTTCGCAGCCTCGACAAAGGGGGTATGCGCCGCCAGGCCGCCGCCCACATGTCCTCGCTGAAGATTGGTCTCCGATCGATGCGCCAGCCGGTGGAAACGCTGTCGGGCGGCCAACGTCAAGGCGTGGCGGTGGCCCGTGCCGTATCCTGGGGGAAGCGGGTGGTGATCATGGACGAGCCGACCGCCGCGCTGGGGGTCAAGGAGTCCGGGATGGTGCTGGAGTTGATCCGCGCGGTCAAGGCCCGTGGGGTACCCGTCATCCTGATCAGCCACAATCTGCCCCATGTGTTCGAGATCGCCGACCGCATCCAGGTGATGCGCCTGGGCCGGCGATCTGGAATCGCCAGACCGAGCGAGCAGACCATGGACGACGTGGTGGCGTTGATGACCGGGGCCACGCGGGCGGAACTGGCCACGGCCGTGGCTACCGCGCCCACCGCCGAGGCCGAGCCGCTGAGCCAATAGGTGAAGGGCCATGCCGGCGCGCGGAGTCTGGTTTCAGATTGCGGGGGCGACCACCGATGAACGATGTACGCGCACCGATCACCATCGACCTCAATGCCGACCTGGGGGAGGGGTTCGGCAACTACCAGGCGGGACCGGACGAGGAGCTTCTGGCGCTTGTGTCGTCGGCCAACCTGGCCTGTGGCTTTCATGGCGGCGACCCGTTGGTGATGCGCGCCGCCGTGGCCCGAGCCGCCGCGCTGGGAGTGGCGATTGGCGCCCATCCCGGCTACCGCGACCTGGCTGGATTTGGCCGGCGTTTCGTCGATGCCACCCCCGATGAGGTCTACACCGATACGCTCTATCAGATCGGGGCCCTGGCCGCCTTTTGCCGGGCCGCCGGGGCGCCGCTTCGTCATATGAAGGCGCACGGGGCGCTGTATAACCGAGCCGCCACGGATCCGATCACGGCGGCGGCCCTGATGCGGGCGGTGCGGGACTTTGACCCCGACCTGGCGGTGTTCGCCCCGGCGGGCTCGGCCCAACAGGCTCAGGCGGAGGCGATCGGCCTGCGCGTGGTGGCCGAGGTATTCGCGGACCGGGCCATGAACCGGGACGGCAGCCTGGTCTCGCGCCGTCTCCCAGGGTCCATGATCGACGATCCGGCGGAGGCGGCGGCGCGGGCGGTACGGATGGCGCGGGATCGCCGGGCGACGGCCATCGACGGCACGGAGTTGATGGTGGTGGGAGAGACGATCTGTCTGCACGGAGACGCGCCTGGAGCGCTGGATCGGGCACGGGCCATTCGGGCCGCGTTGGAGAAGGCGGGAATCACTATTGCCGCGCCGGCGGCGGGGTGAGGCATGGGGTCT
>JANWHO010000114.1 GCA_025450375.1 Chloroflexota bacterium | reverse complement strand
TTCGTGGTCGTGGCGGGCGAGATTGATCTGGCTTTTCCCTCCACGGTGGGCATGTGCGCCTACGTCTTTAGCGGCTGCGTCAGTCACGGTTGGAGTCCGTTCCTGGGCCTCCTCCTGGCACTGCTGTGCGGTCTGATCATCGGGTCGATCAATGGGATTCTGGTCACCTACGTGAAACTGTCCTCGCTGGTGGCGACCCTGGGCATGCAATTCCTCCTGTTTGGCATCATTAACGTGCTCAGCAATGGGAACGGTATCACCCTGGATGCCCTCAGCAGTACGAGCTTCTACAATTTGTTCGTCGGGACGGTGGGCACCTTCCCGGCCCAAATGTTCTGGGGCATCGCTTTCGCTGGATTGGGGCTCTATCTCTTCACCCACAACCGCTTCGGCGCCCGTGTGTGTTGCGTAGGCGATAATCCCGAAGCGGCCAAGGCAATGGGGATTGACGCCCGCTGGGTGAAGATCCAGACCTTCATGTTCATGGGCTTCGCCTCGGCCCTGGCCGGGGTCCTGGCGATCTTGGTCGATAATTCCTTCTACCCGACCACCGGCCAGGGCTATCTGCTCACGATCATCGCCGCCGTGTTCATCGGCGGGACGCCGACCTGGGGCGGCGTGGGGACGATCGCCGGCGCCATCTGTGGGGCATGTACGGTTGGTTTCATCGAGACCGGCCTGATCGCGGTGGGCCTTTCCGGCTTCTGGACCAACCTGTTCTATGGATTGGTGGTGATCCTCTCGCTCATCTTGCATCGCTTCAACCGGACCCGAGGGCGGAACGGCTGAGCATCCGCCTGCCGGCTGGGATTCCCAGTTGTCCCAATCATAGACATCCATCAAACGATTCGCGCCGAAAGAGGAAGAGGATCTTCGCATGAAAATTGGGGCCTTCGCCGTCCTGCTGAAACAGCGACCGTTGGAAGAGGCGATCGACCTCCTGCTCTCCCTGGGAGTGGAGGCGATTGAACTGGGAACGGGCGGCTATATCGGGGACGCGCATTGCGTACCGGCGAGCCTGCTGGAGGATTCCGCCAAACTGGCGGCTTTCCAGCACCTTCTCACGCGGAGCGGGCTCCAGATTAGCGCCCTCAGTTGCCATGGCAACCCCCTGCACCCACAAGCGGCGATCGCCGGTCAGCATCGGCGCCAGTTCCACGATACGGTGCTGTTGGCCGAACGCTTGGGCGTGGCCTCGGTGGTCACCTTCTCCGGCTGCCCGGGCGACAGTGAGCACGCGCGTTATCCGAACTGGGTCACCTGCCCATGGCCGAATGATTTTGGCGAGATCGTCCGTTGGCAATGGGACGAGCAGGTCATTCCCTACTGGCGGGAGGAGGCGGAGTTCTGCCGCGCACATGGAATCCAGGTAGCAATTGAAATGCATCCCGGCTTCGTGGTCTATAACGCCGCCACCCTGTTGCGCTTGCGCGAGGCGGTGGGCGAGGTGATCGGGGCCAATTATGATCCCAGTCATCTTTTCTGGCAAAGCGCCGATCCGATCGAGGTGGTACGTGCCCTGGGAAGCGCGATCTATCACGTCCATGCCAAGGATACAGCTATCGATCCCCATAACGCGCGCCGAGACGGGGTCCTCGACACCACGCCCTACTCGGATATCGCGAATCGGGCCTGGGTCTTCCGCACGGTTGGGTATGGGCATGGAGTAGAGTTCTGGAAGCAGTTAGTGAGCGCCTTGCGCGTGGTAGGCTACGATCATGTATTGAGCATCGAGCACGAGGATGGGCTGCTCTCCCCCCGCGAGGGCCTGGAGAAGGCAGTGAAGCTGCTCCAGGAAGCGGTGGTGGATGAGCCCGCCGGGACCATGTGGTGGGCATAGGGCGTGCATCGCGGATGAAAGATAGTTGGAGGACGCGGTGTTCCGGGCAGTGATCGTAGGCGCGGGCAACATGGGGCGAACCTGGGGCCGCAACCTGCGAGACCATGGAGAGGTAGAGATTGCCGGCTGGGTGGATCTTCGTCCGGAACTGGCGGCGGATGCCGCCATCGAGTTCACGGGCGGCAAGGCGCGAACGGGTGGTGATCTGGAGCGCATGTTGCGCGACCTCCATCCTGACTTCGTGGTCGACGTCTCGGTGCCGGAGGCCCATCATGACGTGACCCTGACGGCGCTGGCCGCCGGCGTCCCCGTGCTGGGTGAGAAACCGATGGCCGATACTATGGAACACGCCCGGGCCATGGTCGCGGCCTCGGAACGAGCGGGGAAGCTGTATATGGTCTCGCAGAGTCGCCGTTATCATCCACAACTTACCGCGCTGCGCGCCTTGATTCAACACGAGATCGGCCCGCTCGGCATCCTCAACAGCGATTTCTATGTGGGCGCGCACTTCGGCGGCTTCCGCGACCAGATGCCCAGTCCATTGCTGCTCGACATGGCGATCCACACCTTTGATGCCGCTCGCTTTCTCTCGGGAGCCGACCCCCTGGCGGTATATTGCGAGGAGTTCAATCCGAGTTGGAGTTGGTACGCCGGCGCCGCCTCGGCCACCGCCCTCTTTGAAATGACCGGCGGCCTCCGCTTCACCTACCGCGGCAGTTGGTGCGCCGAGGGGCAGCAAACCTCCTGGGATGCCGACTGGCGGGCGGTGGGTCCACGGGGTGAGGCGATCTGGAATGGGTGGCATGATCCGGTGGCGCGGGTGGCGGCCGAGCGAACTGGTCTGATCGCGGAGACGATCAGCCATCCGGGCCAGGTGGATCCCGAGGAGCCTTCGGGGATCGCCGCCTCGCTCCGTGATTTCCTCCGGGCGTTGCGCGCCGGGAGCACGCCCATGGGGGAATGTCACGACAATATCCAGAGCCTGGCCATGGTGTTCGCGGCCATCCAGTCCGCCGCCACTGGCCGGCGGATCGCGATCGAGGAGGTTCTCCCGCTCGCTCCTGGTATGTAATGGGGCGATCAACGGCGATGGGGCTCGGTTAGGCACCTGGATCGGCACCGGGACAGTCGCCGGCCCAGCTTCGGCGGCGCCATTCGGTGGCGGTGCATCCGGTAACTTCCCGCATGACCCGAGCGAAATGATGGGAGTTGGCGAAGCCGGTCTGTGCGGCGATTTCGGTCACGGTGAGACCAGTCTGAGCCAACAGCCGCAGGGCTTGGGCCATCCGTTCCGCCCGGAGCATCGCGCCGGGCGTGATATCACGATCGCGCCGGAAGAGACGGACCAGGTGCTCGGGTGACACCCCAACCCGCCGGGCCAATTCCATGACCGTGATCCCCTCGGACGCTCGTTGTCGCGCCAGGGCAACGGCTTGGGTTACCGCCGCATGTTCAGGCACGCCCTGGGTGGAGGCGCGGCGCGCCTCCACCGTATAGAGCAGCAGGGCGGCCCGCGCCACCGCGATCAGCACCATGTCTCGCTCTGGATCATCTTCTCGCGCCACCTCGCGTGCCGCTTCGATACTTGCCGTCATGGGCAGGGTGAGCGGCAAGCGCCGCGGCGCCGTCCCAAGAGCCGTAAGGAGGTCCCGATCGAGATGAGCGGGATCTACGGCGAGCCAGCTATGCTGGGTGGTGTCAGGGCCGTAACCGAAGACAAAGTACTCCTCCGTGCCGGGTAAGAGGAGGCCGGCGTGGCCAGTGGGTATCTCACGTTCCACGCCATCAACCGTAACGCGAACCGAGCCGCTATGCACCGCGACCAATTGGCAGCCGTATTGGCGGCGCGGCCCCAGGGTAGAGCGCGGTGGATAAATAACGCGGCCCGCGTTGGGCCGGTACCCGCCTACGTCCATACTCACCCTGTCATCAAGAATAGATACACTTTGGTTAAGGGTACGGGTTTCGCGCTTCTGGCGTTTATCATACACTCGCCAGTAGTGAGTGATTACGGGATGCCGCGAGAACAAGAAGGGGCTGTACGATGCAACGAATGACCATGGCCGGGGCTGCCGCCGATGCCCCTGAATCGACCGCCGTCCAGCTCGCGATTACCGCCGTGCCCGCCGTCCCTGATGCGACGCCCGGGGAGGTCGCGGTACAGCCGCTCCGCCCGTACGAACGCTATAGGATGAGCGTGCGGGAATACGTCACCTTCCATCAGCAAGGCTTCCTGATCGTCCGCGGACTGGTGCCTGCGGCGGATGTCGAGGAGCTCAAGCGGCACAGCGAGGATTTGATCTATGGTCGAATCAGCGTGCCAGGGCTCGAACCGCCGCCCCCAGACGCCACCCCCCAGGAGATCGAGCGGCGCTACTTGCGCATCCATATGTTGCACCGGGTGCTGGAGATCCATGAGCGGTTCCTTCTGCACCCACGCGTGCTCGATGTGCTTGAGGCCCTGATTGGCCCGGACGTGATAGCCATGCAGAGCATGTTCTTCCTGAAATTTCCCGGCGGCGAGGGCCAGGGCTACCACCAGGACTCATATTACATCCCCACCGTGCCGGACACCCTGTGCGGGGCCTGGCTGGCCGTGGATCGGGCGGATGAGGAGAACGGTTGTATGTGGTTCACTCCCGGCAGCCAACATGAGCCGATCTACCCGACCGTGGGGCGCGAACACGCCAACCACGGCGATACGCTCGGCGATCTGCCGGTGGTCGCGAACGTAAGCGGGACGGATGAGCGAAGTAATACGCTCTCGCGGGTGGCCGCGAAGTATCCGCACGCGGAGGTGCCGGCGGTAATGGAACCGGGCGACGTAGCCTTCTTCGGCGGCCATGTCCTCCATCGCTCCCACCGCAATCGCTCCGCCACGCGCTTCCGCCGCAGCTTCGTCGGCCACTATGCGAACGCCCGTAGTTTCACCCTCTGGGGGCACGGGGACGCCGATGGGCAGCCCACCAATCACCGCCAGATTCTGGCGCGCGGCGACACCCATCTTCCGTTCGCCCAGCCGCGCTTTGGCACTGCCTGTGCCGCCAATACCCCGGTGCTCCGCGGGGTCTCCACGGATGGCGCTCCTTCAATGATGGCGAGCATGCCCGACGGCGATCTGATGGGCACGGCACCCATGGATATGGCCCGCAACGATGTCGCGCATCATGACCACGAGGACGGCGCGGAGTAGCAGCGCGAATTCATTCGCGGACTCACGCCGTTTGGCCGAGGGAGAGTCGAAGCGGTATGGTGTAAGGGGGCGCGCGGTCCTTCCGGCGCCGACCGCCTACGCCATTGTGCCAAGGAGCATTGATGCTCTCCACCCCAGCGCCCGCGCCCCCGTCCTCGGAGACGCAGCCCCCTTCGCCCCCTCCGCGT
>JANWHO010000113.1 GCA_025450375.1 Chloroflexota bacterium | reverse complement strand
GTGCGCGGTCAGCTTGATCGGATACCAGTCCATCGCGTGTGCCCTCACTTCTCAATGCCGCGCCCCGCGCGACCAAATTATACCGTTCATAGGATACAGGCGGCGTGGGGATGGGAGGGTGAGAGATGCACCTGCTCCGCGCCCTTCCTGAAGCACAGAAGCACCGAGGGAATGGAAAACACAGATGCCTACCCTGGGAGAAGGGTGAGTAAGGCGGTGGGATAGGGATGTCTACGCTACTAACCCCGCGGAAGCCCTGCCTGCAATCACCGCCGCGCGAACCGGAGCCGCACTCTGTGTCATCCATTCCCTCTGTGTTTTTCTGTGCTTCAGGGCGCCCCGTCCCGGACGCGAACTCCATCCTTCCCCCTGGAGCGAAAATGTGGGTAAGGATTAGCCGCGTTTGCCGTGGAGGTGCCGACTGGCTATGATCCTCAGGGTGCGGCACGGCAGATCAGATGAGGCGGCTCCCGTTCGCTGCCGCTACCTGCTGGCGGCGGCCCTGGTTCTCTATGCCGGACTACTCGGCACCCTCAGCATCCTCAAGCATGCCACCTATCACTCATCGCTGATCGATCTGGGCATCTTTGATCAGGTGATCTGGAACACGGCCCACGGCCATTGGTTCTGGGACACTCTCGATCCCTACGTACAAACCTCCCATAATTTCCTGGGCCAGCATTTCAGTCCCGGCTTGGCGGTATTGGCCCCCCTCTATTGGGCGGCGCCGTCCGTCTACACGCTCCTGGTGGCGCAGACCCTGGCCCTTGCCCTGGCAGCGGTGCCGATCTATCTGCTGGCGGCCCGTCGCCTGGACGACGAGCGGATCGCCCTCCTCCTCGCGGTCGCCTATCTGGCCACCCCCTCGCTGTCCTACGCGAATCTCTTCGATTTCCACGAAATCGCCATGGCGGTCCCTCTTCTCGCCTGGGCGGTGGAGCGGCTGGATGCCGATCGGCCCAGGGCCGCCGTGGCGCTGCTCTGCGGCGCCTTGCTGTTCAAAGAGGAAATTGGCCTGATCGTAGCCGCTTTTGGCGCTTTTGCCGCCTTGAGCCAGGGGAAAAGGCGATTGGGCGCCGGATTGATCGGGTTGGGCCTGGGCTGGATCGCGGTGGTGGTCTACGTGGCCGTGCCCCATATCCGCGGCGGGCCGTATCTGTTCATCAGCCGCTATCAAGGCGGGATGATCGAGCATGGGCGGCTGAATCTGGCCTACCTGGGCCATTTCCTGACCTTGACCAAGGTGGAGTATTTCGCCCTCCTCATGGCGCCCCTTCTGGGGTTGCCTCTGATCGGCGGCTGGTCGGTGCTCCTCATCGTGCCCACCACCCTGTATACCATCCTGAGCAGTTATCCGTTGCAATACGACTATCATTACCATTACGCGGCGCCGCTGCTCCCGCTGCTGTTCTCGGGTACGGTGTTTGGCTTGCTCAGGCTCCGCCCACGAGCGCGGCTGCCCGTGACGGCTCTCGTCTTGATTCTGGTGGTGGGGAGCGGCTGGCTGGTCGGTCCGCTGCCGGGGGAACGCGAGTGGACCAGTTCCCAGTACACCTGGGCTCCACGGGAGCGGACCATGGCCCGCCTAGCCGCCATGGTGCCCACGAATGCGTCTCTGGCGGTGGATAACCAGATGGGGGCACATCTGACCGAGCGCGTCTGGGTCACCCACTTCTTCACCGGCTATCAGCAGGCCCAGGCGCTCCTGTTCGACCTCAAAGAGCAGTCTCCCACCGAAGCCAAGCGCCAGGCAGCCATAGCGGCGATCGCGCATGACCCCGCCTGGCGACTGGTGGCGAAACAGGACGACATCGTGCTCTACCTGCGCCGGGGGATCAGCCCAGTTTCGGCCCGGTAGCTCTTCGGACTATCGTCCGAGAGAAGCCAGGAAATCGTCGATCAAAAACCCCATGTCCTCGGGGCCTGGATGCGCCTCGGGATGAAACTGCACCGCGCTGAACGGTTTCTCGCGGTGGCGAATCCCCTCGTTCGTCTGGTCATTCGCATTGCGGAACCAGGGTTCCCAGCCGCTCGGCAGGGTATCCTCGTTCACGGAGTAGCCGTGGTTCTGGCTGGTGATATAGCAACGGCCTGAATCAAGGTTCACGCATGGTTGGTTCTGGCCCCGATGACCCCATTTCAGCTTGAACGTTTCGGCCCCCGCCGCGAGGGCAAGAATCTGGTTCCCATAGCAAATGCCAAAGGTGGGGACTTCACGTTCGAGGAGGCGGCGCACGGTGGCCACCGTGGGGCCGGCATCCTTGGGGTCACCCGGTCCGTTGGAGATCAGCACCCCATCGATCGACTTCCCTCCCGCCTCGGGTTCGGCATCCCAGGGAAGCTGTACCACGGTGGCGCCGCGCGCCAGCAAGGCGCGCAGAATATTGTTCTTCACTCCGCAGTCCAATACCGCTACGGTGGGACCGATCCGCCCGGCCGCCGGATAGAGGACGCGGGGCTCACTTACCGACACCTCGGCCAGAATATCCAGGGGAAATTGGCCGGCAGTGGCGCGGGCCCGCGCGGCGGAGACGCTCGCGGCATGGACGATTCGCCCCTGCACCACCCCATCGGACCGCAGATGTTGGGTGAGCGAGCGGGTATCCACGCCCTCGATTCCCGGGATGCCCGAGGCGGCCAGCCAGTCGCCCAGGCTGCCGGCTGATTCGTGGTGACTGGGCCCCGCGCAGTAACGCGCCACTACCACCCCGCGGACCTGAATCGCGTTCGATTCGAAGCGAGTGGGGATCCCGTTCACCACGTCCAACTCTGGAATGCCGTAGTTCCCGATCAGTGGGTAGGTAAAGACGAGAATCTGGCCTCGATAGGAGGGATCAGTCAGGCTCTCGGGGTACCCAACCATCCCGGTGGTGAATACCACCTCGCCCTCGCACTCCGCCGGCGCCCCGAATCCCTGTCCGGGAAACACCGTGCCATCAGCCAGCACCAGATAGGGTTCATCCATTGGTCGGTGATCTCCTCCCGCCTAACCTTCCTTCCAAGTGTAGGCAGCGAGGCCGGACGAAGTCCAGGGACGCGAATCCTTTAATCCTTTTGACTGATAACCCACCCACCGCTACCTTCAGAGAGGTTAGTATATGAACGCCAGATGAACTGGGGGCAGCCTTTGGCGATCGTCGCGCAATCCACTACAAGGCCGGCTGCCCACACCACCGCTCTGGAGCGCGCGATACATCCGGCGCTCGCGATGCGCGAGACGCTGGTTCCGTTCGCGGCCAGCCGGGTTCTCCTTCTGATCGTTACCGCCGTGGTCATGGCGCTCAATGGCCTCCGATCGGTCCCGGGTGCCACCGTGCCGGTGAGCGAGACGCTCGCGGGCTATTGGGATCGCTGGGATGCGCTCTGGTACCTTCGGGTAGCCACCGACGGCTATAGCGCGGCTCCCGATCTGCATAATCACGTCAGCCTGGCCTTCTTTCCCCTCTATCCCTTGGCCCTGCATCTGCTTCTGGCCGTCTGGCCGTGGTCGCCGGGCGCCGCCGCTCTGGTGCTGAGCAATCTCTGCTTTTTCGCGGCGGCCTGTACCTTGTACCAACTGGTGGTCCTTGACTTTGGCCACCGTTGGGCCAGGCGGTCCGTGTGGATGCTGGCTCTCTTTCCCACCAGCCTGTTCTTTTTCGGGGGCTATAGCGAAAGTCTCTTCCTCCTGTGTCTCCTCCGCTGCTGCTACCATCTGCGGCTGCGGCAATGGTGGATGGCCGGTCTTTGGGGCGGTCTGGCGGGGGCGACCCGCCCACTCGGCATCTTGCTCGTGGGGCCATTTCTGGTGGCGTGGTGGGAGCGCGGGGGACCAACGCTCTCCCTCCATCCCCGTGCGTTGGCGCGTGGTGCCCTGGCCCGCTTCCGCCGGGCGCCGGAGGCTCTGGCCGCCGGGGCCCTGATTCCGGCCGGCGTACTGGCCTACATGATCTTCCTGTGGCTACGCTTTGGCCAGCCGTTTGCCTTCAGCGCCAGTCAGCGATCCTGGCATCGCGGCTGGGCCTGGCCGTGGCAGGCCCTGATCGGGGCGTTCACTCAGCCTTTCGCGCACTTTCCCAACCTTGGCGGCTCCGACGTACATGCCTTGACCGACACGCTATGGGGGGTGATCTTTCTGGCCATTTCCGTTCCAGCCACCCGTGCCCTCCCTGTCCGCTACTCATGCTATCTCTGGCTGTTCTGGCTCGAGGTTCTGAGCACCCCGGCCCTCCTCGACGGCGTTCCTTCTCCCCTGATCTCCCTACCCCGGTTCCTGGCCACCGCGTTCCCGCTGATTATCTTTTTGTCCGGTACGCGGAAGCGCTTCCTGATCTCCTGCGCCCTGTCCGTTCCCCTCCTGATTTTCAACACGATTGTCTTCCTGAGCGGCGGGTGGGTCGCCTGAGCGGTGGGAGGCTCGCCGAGCGTCTGGCTCCGTGGGGGCTGATCGGGTTCTGCACCCTCTGGCGCCTTCCCGGCCTGGGAGAGCCTCCCTGGCTGAATGATGAAGGCGTCTACGCAATGGTCGGGCGAGCCCTGCTGCATGGGGAGAAACTCTATCGGCAGGTCTGGGAAAACAAGCCGCCGGCGATCTATCTCGTGAACGCGACGGCGGAGCGTCTGGGGGGGGCCGGACACGTCATCACCAGCATGCGACTGCTGGCCCTGGCCGCCTCGGTGATTGCCCTGGCCGCCCTGTACCGCCTGATGGCGGCGGAATGCGGGATCGGCGCCGCTCGTCTGGCGGTTATCGTGGCCGGAATCGGATTGGATCTGCCCTTGATCGACGGCACCGAGGCAAACGCCGAGATTTTTGTCGCCGCCGCTTCCGCTATCGGCATGGCCCTGGTGTGGAGCGCCGAGCGCGCTAGGGCGGACGATAGTCCGCGCTTCCCTGCCTCCGGGCCGGCCCTCATGTTTGCCGGTATTGCTTTTGGGATTGGCGTATTGTTCAAGCTACCGGCGGGAGCGGACGGGCTGGCGGCGGCCCTGGTGGTCATATTCCACAAAAGACGGATTGCGCGGCTGGCCGCTCTTCTTCTAGGGGCCGTGATTCCTCTCGGGGTGGTCACCGGGTGGCTGGCCGGTCAGGGGCTGGTAGGAGACGCCCTTTATGCCACCATCGGCTACAATCGCGGCTACGTCTCCACCGGGCAGAGCCTGCATTCGCCGATCGTTGGACTGTTTACCGTGTTGGCCCCACTGGCCGCGCTGGGGGCCGGAGCCGTGATTGCCTGGCGCGGGCGCCGCGCCGGCCTTCCTTTTGGCGCCGGCGCCGCCTGGTGGCTGGGACTGGCGCTTCTGGGGGCGCTGGTCAGCGGGCGCACCTACCCGCACTACTTCTTGCAAGCGGTCGTCCCAGCCGCCATCTGTGTGGTGCTGCTGCTGGATGGGCTGGTCCGGGAGAAGGCGGTGGCGGGCGGGGCGCAGCCCAGAGGAGTGGGCAGGTTTCGTGGAACAAGGTTGAAGGGGGGTGAGCCAGATGCGCTCCCAGGCGATCTCGTCACGGGGACAACCGGGCATGTGAGCCAACCTGCTCACTCCTCTGGGCCGCGGCCGGATGTGGGCACTCGGTCATCGGCGAGCGCCTATCGACGGACGGTAGTTGGGCTGGTGGCGGCCTGGGCCATCCTTGTCCCGCTCACCTCATTCGTAGCCCTCCGTCTCGGCGGTGGGCATCCGGCGCCTGGGAGCGACACCCTGGCCTACTACGCCTATTTCTGGCTACATCAGACCGGCGGCCTGGATGATGCCGCGTACGGCAATCGGATCGACCCTCGGGTGGAGCGGAACATCGCGGTCGCGGAGTATCTGAAAAGGCATCCCCGGCCTCCCAATCGCCTCTATGTGTGGGGTAACGCTCCGTGGATCTACTACCTTTCGGGGTACGAACACGCGACGCGCTTCCTCTCGGCCTTTTACCGGCCCGTGGTTCCCGGCAGCGGCGCCAGTGTGTTGCCCGGGCTACGAGGAAACCCGCCGTCCTATGTCGTGCTCATCAAGCCCGCGAATCCGCCCGCCGCCGGCTTGGCACCGTTCCTGCGCCTCCACTATCGGCCCGTCTTTCAGGTGGAGAACGCGGTCATCTATGGTCTTGGACAGTGAGCGGCGGAGAGAACCACTCCAGGTCAGGGGGGCGCCGTCCCTGGCCGGTGCCCACGCGGCCCTGGATCATGAGGATGCAGTGGCATAATCTGCTGTTCATGCATTGGCCGCTCCCGCCCCAGGTGCTCCGCCCGCTCATTCCCGCCCCGTTGCACCTTGACACCTTCGATGGAGCCGCCTGGATCGGGATTGTGCCGTTCCAGATGTGCGGTGTGACCGCAAGGCTCGTCCCTCCCATGCCCGGCCTCTCGGCCTTTTGCGAACTGAACGTCCGCACCTACGTCACGATCGGCGGCAAGCCAGGGGTCTGGTTCTTCAGTCTGGACGCGGCCAACGGCCCGGCGGTCCGGGCCGCTCGTCTGGCTTTCCATCTGCCCTACTATGACGCCCGTATGCGCTGCCTCATGGATGGCCGGAATATCCGCTACTCCAGTCTCCGAACTCACCGCCTTGCCCCGCCCGCCGCGTTCGGTGCATCCTATCACCCCATCGGGCCACCGGCGTTCGCGCGGCCAGGCACCCTGGAGGACTGGCTGACCGCTCGCTACTGCCTCTATGCCGCGAATCGCCGCGGGAAAGCCTGGCGCGGCGAGATCGATCATGCCCCGTGGCCCCTGCAACCAGCCGAGGTAGAGCTTGAGCGGAACACCATGATCGCTCCGATCCGGATCGTTTTGCCATCCGTGGCCCCGCTCCTCCACTTCGCGCGCCGGCTCGACGTGGTGGCCTGGAATCCGGAGGTGGTTCGTGGCCCGGTATGACGCGGTCGTGGTGGGCTCCGGTCCAAACGGGCTGGCGGCCGCGATCACCCTGGCCCGGGCGGGCCGGTCCGTTCTGGTGGTGGAGGGGCAACCGACCATCGGAGGGGCGGTGCGTTCAGGTGCCCTCACCCTTCCCGGCTTCGTCCACGATCTTGGCTCGGCGGTTCATCCCTTCGCGGTTGGCTCTCCCTTCTTCCGCCGCTTGCCGCTGGATGAACATGGCCTGCACTGGGTCCATCCCGAGGCGCCCCTGGCCCATCCCCTGGACGATGGCACGGTGGCGATCCTCGAACGCTCGCTCCGGACGACGGCTGCCGGCTTGGGGGTGGATGGAGCGCCCTATCTCCGGCTCATGGGGCC
>JANWHO010000112.1 GCA_025450375.1 Chloroflexota bacterium | reverse complement strand
CGGTCTACGAGGAACTGGCCGGCAAGATCGACGCGCAGGTGACGCGGTTGCGCGAGGTTCTGGGGACCGACCTGGCGCGGGTGAATCAGCGGATCCGGGACGCCGCGCTCCCGGCAATCGCGTCCAGCCTGGAGTCGCCTTCCCCGAGGTAGCGTTAGGTGAGGAAAAGTGGAGGAGCCGTTCCCCGCCCTGCAACACACCAGCATCGTGGAACTCCAATCCGAGATGGCGAGCGGGCGGCTGACCGCGACGGCCCTCGTCCAGCAATACCTGGCCCGGATCGAGGCGCTCGACCGCGACGGACCCCGGTTGAACGCGGTGCTGGAGGTCAATCCGGACGCCCTGGAGATCGCGGCGGCCCGCGATCGGGAGCGCCAGGAGGGCACGGTGCGGGGGCCCCTTCACGGGATCCCTATCCTCCTCAAGGACAATATTGACACCGCGGATCGGATGATGACCACGGCCGGCTCGCTCGCCCTGATGGGCGCGGCGCCGCTCCAGGATGCCGGGGTCGCCGCCCGCCTGCGAGCGTCCGGGGCCATTCTCCTGGGCAAGACCTCGCTCAGCGAGTGGGCCAACTTCCGCTCCAAGTTTTCCTCAAGCGGCTGGTGCGGACGGCTGGGGCAGGGGCGGAATCCCTACGCGCTGGATCGGACGCCCTCAGGATCCAGCTCTGGGTCAGGAATCGCCGCCGCGGCGGCTCTCTGCGCTGCGGCTCTGGCCACCGAAACCGATGGATCCATTGTTTCACCGGCCAACGCGAACGGGGTGGTAGGGATCAAACCGAGCGTCGGCCTGGTCAGCCGGGCCGGCGTGATCCCGATCTCCCACACTCAGGATACGGTGGGCGTGCATGCCCGAAGCGTGGCCGACGCGGCCGCCGTGCTCACCGCCCTGGCAAGTGGTCCCGCCGATCCGCGCGACCCCGCGACGAGCGAGGCAGCCGGCGCCGGCACGGATTACACGCGGTTCCTCGATCCGAATGGTCTCAAGGGAGCACGGATCGGAGTGGCCCGGAATCTGGGCTTCGATGCTAGCCCCGCGGTCGACGCGGTAATGCGGAAGGCCATTCAGGCCATGGAAGCCGCGGGGGCGATTATTGTCGATCCGGCGGCGATCCCCTCCGATCTCGACGTGGCCTCCGAGGCCGAGCTTGAGGTGCTCTTGTTTGAGTTCAAGGCGGACCTGAACGCCTATCTGGCAACCCGCCAGGACATGGCTCTGGATCGGGAGGGATACCAGCGGACCCTGGCTGGCTTGATCGCCTTTAATCAGGAGCACGCGGAACAGGAGTTGCCGTTTTTCGGCCAGGATATCTTTCTGGCCGCCGAGGCGCGCGGCCCACTGACGGACCCGGCGTACCTCCGGGCCCTGGAAACCAGCCGGCGCCTTTCGGGCTCCGAGGGCATCGACCAGTTGGTGCGCGATCACCGTCTTGATGCCCTGGTGGCGCCGACCAGCGGCCCGGCGCGCCCGATTGATCTGATAAACGGCGATGCCCGCTCACCGGGATCCTCGTCGGTGGCCGCGCGGGTAGGGTATCCGATCGTCAGCATCCCCATAGGATTTATCGGCGGCATGCCGATGAGCATCTCGTTTATTGGCCCGCGGTTCAGCGAACCGACCCTGGTGCGGCTGGCGTTCGCCCTGGAGCAGGCAACTCTGGTCCGGCAACCACCACGGTACGTAGCCACGCTCCCCGCGTGGTAAGGGAGGAGCATCCCGGCGAAGGGCGTCCTTCGCCGGGCATGCGGTCATCGGGCCGGCCGGCCATTCTCGAGGGATCTGGGCTCGTCCGCGCGCCGCTCATGTTCGAGCAGCCAATGCCCGGCCATCGCGCGCACGTCTTCCAGGTGCGCGGCCATGGCGAGGCTTGCCCACTGTGGGTCACGTGCTCTAATGGCCTCCAGGATGCGATGGTGGTGACGGAGGGAGTTGACGGCGCCCGAGGGGGCACGGAGAGACCATTCACGGCTTTCACGGAGCGCTTGGTTGATGTGGCTGATGATGGTCACGATCAAATCGTTGTGCGATGCCTGGACAATGGCGAAATGAAAGTCGGTATCCTCGTCAATGCCGGTCCCGCCGGCCAGTACCACCTCCTCCTGGGCCCGGAGGCGGTTGGCCATGGTGGCGATTTCAGCGCTCGTGGCTCGCTCGGCGGCCAGGGCCGTGGTCCGCGGCTCCAGGATCGAGCGTACTTCCAACGGGTTGGTGAGCAGGCTCGGGTCACGGGAAAGCTGTTCGTTGATTGGGGTTGCCAGCAAGCGGTCCGCCGGCACGATCACCGTCGTACCGCCGCCCTGGCGGCTCTCGATCAGGCCACGCGATTGCAGCACGCTGAGCGCCTCGCGGATTGAGGGGCGGCTCACCCGGAACTGGACCGCTAACTCGCGCTCGGTGGGCAGGCGGCTGCCGAAGGGGATTTGTCCCGACAGGATCTCTTGCTGGAGTTGCAGCGCGACCTGCTCGGATAGGCGCGTCTTGATGATATGACGTGTCACGATCGACACCTCTTCCCTGTCGGCAAAATCAGCGACCTTCTGGCTATAAGGATCATTGGCCTGACCAAAGGTTGATCTTGCTTGTTAGGGCTTACTGTATCTGGTACGGATAGATCCCGCAAGAGGAGAATTCACCAAAAAGCGGGCCGAGGCAACGCTTGCAAACAGGGGGATAGCCATGCTATAGTGGCTGCAATTCGCGGACTTGGAAACTTGCCAGACCAAAGCGGATGGGGCTTCCGAGACGCGGCCTCCATGTCACCCATGATCGTATGTACCTACGAGCCACGGGTCGGGTTCGTTGGAGAAAGGAGTTCGTGACCGCGACCGCCCTCGTATATCGTGCCGACCCCACCGTGGCGGCATTCATGCCTGCCATGACCCGACGACCAGGATTTGTCATCTATTCGGCGTGAGCGCCGAATGTCTCGCCCGAGAGGAGTACGAGCCGTGTCCATTCGTCACTTACCGCGCCCGGCACTCATCGGCCTCGCATTGGCGGTATCATTGCTTCCCGCTTCCCGCGCCTATCAAGCATCGGCCGCGATTCCCAGCGGCGGCACGGTGATCGCGGCCGAAGCGGATACCCCTGATTCCCTCAACCCCTACCTCAACCAGCAACTTTCCACCCAGGACATCGACTCCTGTATCTTCGATGGCCTGGTGAAGATCGACAGCAAGGGCGTATTCCAGCCTGACCTGGCTTCCCACTGGACCGTCTCGCCCGACAGTCTTCACTGGACGTTCTACCTCAATCCCAAGGCCACCTGGCAGGACGGGGTGCCCGTCACGGCCAAGGACGTTATTTTCACCGCCAATCTGGTCAACAACCCGCTGTTTCCCGCCTCCTCCAGCATCGGCTTTGACCACATCAAGACCATCACGGCGACCGGGACCGAGCAGGTCAACATCGTCCTCAAGCAGGCATATGCCCCGTTCTTGCAGGATTATGCCTCAAGCTACGTACTGCCTCAGCACATCCTGGGTCAGATTCCGGTCGGCCAGATCCGCACCGATGCCCAATACAACCGGCGGCCGCTTGGCTCCGGGCCCTTCGAGGCCAGTGAGTTCGTGGCCGGCGACCATGTGACCCTCACCGCCAACAAGTCCTACTTCCTGGGGACGCCGCACCTGCAAACCATTATCTGGCGCTTCGTGCCAAACGGCGCCACGGCGGTCAACCAGATGCTCACCGGAGAGGTGGGCCTTGCCGGCCAGACCGCCGATCTCGACGCTCGCCAGTACAACCAACTGAAGCACTCAGCGGGCCTGGTCGGCTACGACACTCCTGGCTTTAACTGGCAGCACATCGACCTGATCCAGACCGGTTTCCTGAAGGATGTCAAGGTGCGCCAGGCCCTACAGATGGCTACTCCCCGGGCGCGAGTGATCAAGCTGGTGGCGCTCGGCTACGCCGTGCCGCAGTACTCCGACCAGTCCCCGGCCAAACCCTACTACAACAAGGCGGTCGAGAGCTACTGGCCCTATGATCTCGCCAAGGCTGCCGCCGCGCTGGCCGCCGATGGCTTGACCAAGGGGCCGAATGGGATCTTACAGAAGGGCGGCGTGCCCTTCAACATCACGCTCTCAAGCGATGCCGCCTTCGCGGCCCAGGCGGAAATCAACCAGGTTGTCAAACAAGCGTGGAGCCAGATCGGCATCAACGTGACGCTTCGCCAGCTGGACCCGGCAACCATCTTCGGCCGCCGCGGCCCGTTGTATGATCCCAACCGGTTTTCCTCGTCGACCATGAATGGCGTGGAGTACGAGTGGATCGAACCCGCCGATCCCGACGACCACTTCTTCTGGAGTACCAGCCAAATCCAGAGCGCCAAGATCCTGGCCGGCGGTAACTTTGACGGCTATTCCAATCCAGCCGCCGACAGCCTGATGCAGCAGGGCCTGCTGACGACCGACGTGAACCAGCGCAAGGCAATTTACGCCAAGATCCAGGTCATGCTGGCCAACGACGTGCCGGATATTTGGCTCTATTGGGGTGACGTACTCACGGTGGCGACCAGAAAGCTGCATAACTACAATCCCAACCCCTTCAACTACCGCACCGGGTGGAATGCCAAGGATTGGTATTTGCAGTAGGCTTACAAGCATGGGGTGCCCGTGGCTCAGCGACGGGCGCCCCGCGCGGCCTGATCCGAGTTGTTGCCGGAGAGATTGGAACCTCGCATGACTCGCTTCCTGACCCAGCGTCTGCTGCAACTGCTCCCTCTCCTTCTGCTCACGACCGTGGTCTCGTTCGCCGTCATGCAGTTGTCACCGGGCGGGCCGCTCAGCGCGTACGAGCACAGTCCCAGTATCACTGCCCTGCAACTGAAAGTGATCTCGCACGATCTGGGACTGGATCAGCCCGCCCCCGTACAATACTGGCGCTGGCTGAGCGGTCTGGTGCATGGCCAGTGGGGGTATTCGCTGCAAAGCGGAGAGCCAGTTGCCACGCTGATCCTGGAGAGGCTGGGGAACACGCTCGAGTTGGTGGCTACCGCCTTCGTGATCTCCCTCCTGATCGCCGTTCCTCTTGGCGTCCTGTCATCGGTGCGCCAGTATTCCGGGTTCGACTACATGGCCACCTTCCTCAGCTTTGTCGCCTATTCCATTCCCGTGTTCTGGGCCGGTTTGATGGCCCAGTTGCTCTTTTCGGTCAAGCTGGGCTGGTTGCCGGTGGCCGGACTGTATACCGAGGGAGTTCCCTGGACCTTCGTGGACGCGATCAAGCATCTGGCACTGCCGGCCCTGGTCCTGGGCTTGGGTCTGATTGCCGGATGGAGCCGATATCTAAGATCGAGCATGCTGGAAGTGCTGCAGCTTGACTATCTGCGGACTGCCCGCGCCAAGGGCGCGTCCTCGTGGTCAGTCGTGTTGAAGCATGCCCTGCGGAACGCCGTGGTCCCGTTAGTGACCGTGATTGCCCTGGATATCCCGCTCCTGTTTACCGGCGCCCTGGTGGTGGAGGTGGTCTTCTCCTGGCCGGGCGAGGGACGGCTCTTTTACGACGCCTTACAAAATCGCGACTATCCGGTGCTGATGGGCGTACTCCTGATCTCGGCCTTCCTGATCCTATTCAGTAATCTGGTGGCCGATATGCTCTACGGCTTCTTGAACCCCCGAGTGCGGTACGACTGAAGAGGCGGCAACCAAGATGAGCGATTCACCCATCGTGGTAGCGGGCCAGGCGGCCGGCTCTTCGATACCGGTTCGTGAGATTGACGCCGGTGAGCTATCTCCTCGGCGCCCCCGCCTCTGGCACCGCTTCGCGCGCCACCGGCTGGCCCTGGCCAGCCTCTGTATCATAGTGGCGCTCGGGATGATCGGTCTCCTCGCCTCGGTGATTTCTCCCTACGACCCCTTTGCCCAGAACTTCGATCCCACGCTCTTACCGAGCGGCGCTCACTGGTTGGGCACCGACGAGCTTGGCCGTGATGAGTTGAGCCGGGTCATCCTGGGCGCCCGCGTCTCGCTGAGTATTAGTTTTGGCGCCACCCTGGTAGCGGTCGCGATCGGCCTGCTGGTGGGCACGATCGCCGGGTACGTGGGCGGCTGGCTCGATAACCTCTTGATGCGGTTCGTGGATCTGGTGCTGGCCTTCCCGGCCCTCTTCCTGATTCTGATTGTCTCCGTGACCCTGGGGGTCGGGATCGTCAGTATCATTT
Organism: Chloroflexota bacterium; assembly: GCA_025450375.1. Next base: position 2,032 of record JANWHO010000112.1, on the reverse strand, counting down.
TCCTGATCGGCGTCTTCAATTGGACCTATCTGGCCAGACTATCTCGGGCTGAGTTCTTGCAGATTCGCGAACTGGAATATATCCAGGCGGCGCGCGCGGTGGGAGTGTCCACCAGAAGGATTATCTGGCGACACATCCTCCCCAATGCCATGGGTCCGATCATCGTTTCGGCCACCTTTATTCTGGCCGCCGCGCTCTACATCGAGGCCGTCCTGGATTTTCTGGGCTTTGGCATTTCGCCGGACATTCCCAGTTGGGGCAATCTGCTCACCACGGCGCAGCAGACCTTTTACGATGCACCCCAACTCGCCATCGCGCCGGGCGTGCTTCTCACGCTGGCCATCCTGTGCATGAACTTCATTGGTGACGGCTTGCGCGACGCCCTGGACCCTCGGCACGTCCGCTAATGCGCCAAGTTGTACGAGCTTCTTGGCCGCGCCTATAAGAGCGAGTGATTCCGCCTTGCGGGCCTGTGCTCATTGTGTTACATTTATGACAATGTGTTCATTGCCAGACACGAGAGGACACCATGGCCACCAGCACTACCAGTATCCGTCTCCCCGAGGAGGTATTGCGCGCCCTGGACGATCTTGCCCGCGCCACCGCCCGGAATCGCAATTATCTGATTGCCGAAGCGGTCAAGGAGTATATCGCGCGGGAAACCTGGCATCTCCGCCGCGTTCAGGAAGGGTTGCGTCAGGTCGAGGCCGGTGAAGTCGCTTCCGCTGCCCAGGTGGAAGCACTCTGGGAGGGTTGGATCACTCCCGAGGCGCTAGCCGAGGCGCGAGCAGCCGTGGCGGCTGAGCTGGCCGCGCAAGTAACGGCGTGAGGATACGTTTCGCGCTCGCGGCGCTTGATGATCTGGTGCGTATTCGCGAGTACCTGGTGGAGCGCCACGGCGAAACGCAGGCGGCGCGGATCGGGGCGCGTATCCGGGCGTCGATCGACCTCCTGCTTCAGTTTCCCTATGCTGGCCATGGCGGGGAAGTGCCGGGAACGCGCGTCCGGAAGGTAACCGGCCAACCGTACATCGTGATCTACCGCGTGACGGAGGATGCCGTCGAGGTCGTCCACGTGTATCATGAGCGCCAGGACCGACCCTGCCCGATATCGGCCTGATGGTATGCTATGAATAGTTCGCCAGCGCGGCATCTTCCTCCGCGTAGTCGAATAACGCAGGATCGATCTGTTCGGGCGGGTTGGCGCGTTCCCAGGCAACCGTGCGGCGCAACGCTTCATCGGGCGCGGTACCTTCGGCGTAGCCCAACTCGGATCGGATGCGCGTAGTATCCGACACCAAATGGTGGATTGGGTCGCCCGGCCACCGTAAGGCTTGCGGTAATTGGTCGCGCTCAATGATCGCTACCTTACCATTCCACCCAGTCGCCCGCGCGATGGCCCGCACCCACTCCGCCTCCGCCGGTGGCTCGGCCTCGCCCACGTTATAGATGCGTCCCGCGGCGCGATCGTTGGTCACCGCCAGAGCCATGGCCGCAGCCATATTCTCGACATACCCACGGGTAACCCTGAGGCGGGCCACGCCATCATCCAGCACAATGGCAGGGCGCCCATCGTCTATCCGCTTCAGATAGGGAAACAATCGATGCTGGTAGTCGCCCGGCCCATAGACCATCGGGAGGCGGATCACGGTGCCGGGAAACGCCGGCTCGCCCATCACCACACGCTCGACCAGAATCTTTTCATAGTCATATAAATGCTCGCGCTTGCCGCGATAGGGGAAGAGATGCTCGCGGAGCGGCGCATCCTCGGTGAGGGGCACGGGATCAGGCGGCCCTGGTTCAGTCTGGTTGACCCGCCCGTAGGCGCGATACACATCCATGCTGCTGGCGGCGACGAGGCGCCGCGCGATCCCCTGGAAGGTCGTGGTCACCACCCGCGCGTCCTGCTCGGACATCGGCAGCATGTCGAGCACTACCTCAGGCGACCAGCGGCGGAACTCCTCGGCGTAGTCCGCCAAGCGCAGGCGATCCCCGTGCAGATGCGTGACGGAAGGCAGATCCTCGGCTTCGGT
>JANWHO010000111.1 GCA_025450375.1 Chloroflexota bacterium | reverse complement strand
GCCGATCCGCACTTTGACGGCGGCGTTGGAGTGCAACAGCGCCTGGTTGTCGGTGTTGACGGCGATGAACTCCACTTCCTGCACGCGAGCCGAGATCATCCGATTGATCGCGTTACAGCCACCTCCGCCGACGCCGATCACCTTGATGATCGCGTGGTCCGTGATCGAAGGCACGTTCATGCGCGGAGCCCCCCCCTCTTACTTGACCGATAACTTCTGGGATAGTATAGCATACTCACTTCGCCTTCCGATCACGCCGAGGCCCAGAAGTGTTTCAACCAGCCGGAGAAGCGCGAAAACACGTCTCGCCACGATGGGCCGTCGGGACCGCCGGAGGGCGGCGCGGCGCCACGCCCCCCATTATTGTGATCGCCATTCCGCAGGCCCCAGGAGAGCAAACCCACGCTGGTGGAGAAGGCGGGGCTATTGATGCTATCCACCAGACCGGTCAGATGCGCGGGCCCACCCACGCGGGCGGGCATCTGCAGGACGTCCCGCGCCAGATCGCAGAGATCGGTAAGCTGCGAGGAACCGCCGGTGAGCACGATGCCGGCTGGGAGCACCCCCTGGTAGCCGGCGCTCCGAATCTCATCCTGAACCAGCACGAACATCTCGCGCACCCGTGCCTCGATAATCTCGCAGAGGAAACGACGGGATACCGGCTCGCCGCCCGCGTTATCGAAGGTGGAGATCTTGATCATCTCGTTGACGTCGATTCGATCCGCCAACGCGGTGCCGTATTTCCGCTTCATCTCCTCGGCCACCTCGTTGGGAGTACGGAGGCCGACCGCGATATCGTTGGTCAAATGATTCCCGCCCACCCCGATCACCGCGGTGTGCCAGATGCTGCCGTTGATAAAGATCGCCAGATCGGTGGTACCGCCGCCAATATCGATCATCGCCACGCCCAGATCGCGTTCGGCGCTGGTGAGCACCGCCTCGCTGGAGGCCAGCGGCTCAAGGACGATGTCGTCAATCTCGATCCCGGTTTTTTCCACGCACTTGATCAAATTGTGGATCGAGGAGACGGCGCCGGAGACAATATGGGTCTCCACCTCCAGGCGATTCCCCGACATCCCCAGGGGGTCGTGGATCCCGTTCTCGCCATCCACCACGTATTCCCGCGGGATCACATGAAGGATCTCGCGGTTGGGCGGCAGCGGCTGGGCGCGCGCGGCCTCGATAGCGCGGTCGATATCATGCTGGCTGATCTCGTGCATATTTGGCGAGACCGCCACGATACCGCGGCTATTCTGACTGGTAATATGACTCCCCGCGATCCCGACCAGCGCGGTCCCAATCTTATAACCGGAGATCCGCTCGGTTTTATCCAGCGCTTCCCGTATCGCAGCCGCCGCCTCGTCGATATTGACGACCATCCCCTTGCGCAGGCCCTGCGACTGGGAAACGCCAACCCCCACGATATTCAGCCGGTTATCCTGGTCAACCTCGCCGATCAAGGCGCAGATCTTTGTTGTGCCGACGTCCACGCCGACAATGACCCGCTCCTTGGCCATCCGGCCTCCTCCCGTGGCGTTTGGGTTTGTGGGGCAAATGTTCCGTTACATAACCGTGGGCATGATACCACCCGCCCACCGGCCAGTAAAGCTAAAATGTGGGTTGCCTGGAGAGTGTCCGGTCAGGGCTACATCCCGCAGCGGTGATCCTTGCGCATATAGAGGTTTTTCAGGTTAGGGTCGCGGAGATCCACGCAATCACCGGGGCCGATGACCGGCGGATTGCCGGTGAGCATTCCCTGCAAGGAACTGATCCGGGCATCCAGCAGCGAGGAGGAATCCAGGCCGAATAGGGCCCACCATCCGGTCTTGCTTTCCACGGTAAAACCGATGAAGGGCCGGTAATAATAGCGCCTGACCTGGGGGCGGAGGGCGGCTGGGAAATGGGCGCGCAGGCTCAGGCCCATGGTGAGGGCGTCGCGTTCCACATGGTCACCCACCACCAGCCGCTTCCCCTTCCTTACCGTGCTGTCGAACCCTTCATCGAAGATCGCCATCCCATCCCAGGTATGTTTGGGGAAGGGGCGGCGCCAGACTTGCAGCACCTCGCCATCGGCCGCCACCGCGTAGGCAACATCGGGGGTGCGCCAGATGGCAACCCGTTGCTTATATTCGGCCACCACCACGATCTGGTTGGGCAATCTGGTGTAGACGCGCTCCACGATGATGGAGGGAATACCTTCGAGGCGTCGCCGAATCACGTCCTCGCGCAGGGTGAAGATGTTATCGCCTACGCACTGGCAGCGCGCGATCACCGCCTCCAGATCGCGTCCGCTCAGATTGGCGGCGTTGACCGTGCGGACACTGAAGTAGTTGGAGCCGACCACGAAATAGAGGAGGAACAGACAACCCGCCACCGCCGCCATCCAGAGCAGCGGCAGATGGCCAAGCCATCCCCATCCAATCTTGCGGCGTGTACGGAACACGCGCTTCCGCCGCGTGCGAGTGGACCGCCCGATCGGGGTCGCCATGATCGGTTGCGCGCGTCTCGCCCCACGCAGGCGTTTAATGGCCAATCGGTTGTACCTCCAGGATCAAAGTCACGCCAAACCGCGCCTGTACCCGCTCACGGACGAGGGCAATCAAGGCCAATACGTCGGCGGCGCGCGCCCCCTCTTTCGTCACCATAAAGTTAGCATGGAGCGGAGATACCTGCGCGCCGCCTATCCACGTCCCCTTCAATCCGGTCTGATCGATCAGGCGGGCCGCGCTGTCGCCCGGTGGATTCTTGAAGACCGATCCGGCGGTGGCCTGGCTGGTTGGCTGGGTAGCCTTCCGCTGTCGCCGCTGCTCCTCCATCCGGGCCCGTACTGCGGCCGGATCCTCGGGGTGCAACGTAAATACCGCCCGCGCCACGATCTCCTCGGGCGCCTCGTGTTCACGGAGCCTGCTGTGCCGGTAGGCCAACCCCAGGGATCGCGCCTCCACCCAAGAACTCTCCCCTTGGGGATTGAGGAGCAGCACCCGCTGGAGGGTATCGGCGATTTCCCCCCCATGGGCCCCGGCGTTGCTGACCACCGCCCCGCCCACGCTGCCGGGGATTCCGGCACTCCACTCCAGACCGGCCAGAGCGGCGGCGGCGGTCCGGCGGGCCAGGGTGCTCAGGAGTAGTCCGCCGTCGGCGGTGACGGTCGGCGGCTCGATGCGGAGATCGGAGGTTCGATTGAGGATCACCAGCCCTTCCACCCCGCCATCGCCCACCAACACGTTGGAGCCGCGGCCCAGCACCCGCCAGGGCACCGCCAACTCGCGAGCGGCGCGGGCGGCGGCGGCCAGCCCCTCCACCTCGGTGGCCACGCAGAGGAGATCGGCGCCCCCGCCCACTCGCCAGGTCGTGTGGGGCGCCAGCGGCCCGCCCAGGGCCACCCGCTCAACTCCGGCGGTGACCACCAGGCGCTCGCAGAGCCTCGCCAGCGTATCGGGCGCGGTCATCGCCTATCCTCCCGCGGAGCGTTCCCAAGCAAGGCGAGCGCCGCCAGGAGCTTCGGACCCAGCTCGGTGATCGAGCCGGCCCCCAGGGTAAGGACAAGGTCGCCGGGACGCAGGCGCGGGGCCAGGGTGGCCGCGATGGCCAGCAGGTCGGGAAGGTATTCGGTAGGCGGGGCGCCTGGGTGCGCGCGGATGGCATCCACCAGTTGCTCGCTGTCCATTCCCAGGGTATCGGTTTCGCGAGCGGCATGGATCGCGGTGACGATCAGCTGATCCGCGCCGTCAAAGGCGGTGACGAACTGGTCGAACAACAATACCGTGCGGCTGTAGGTGTGGGGCTGAAAGACAGCCACCAGGCGCCGATCCGGGTAGCGGGCGCGGGCTGCGGCCAGGGTAGCGCGTAACTCGGTGGGATGATGGGCGTAGTCGTCGACCACCAGCACCCCGCCCGTCTCACCCACCGGCTGGAATCGCCGGCCCGTGCCGTGGAACCGGCTCAGGGCCGCCGCCGCGATATCCGGCGCCACCCCGGCCCGCGCGGCGGCGGCGATGGCCTGCACGGCATTGCTGATGTTATGGCGTCCGCTCAGCGAGAGGTCCACCAGGCACGTACCATCAGGATGGTGAAGGGTGAAGTGGCTGCCCTCGCCATCCTCGCGGATCGCGGCGGCGTACCAGGGAGCGGGGGCCGCGGGCTGCGGCGCGGGCGCCATGGAGGGCTGCGGTCGAATGGCAGGGGCGCCATCGGCGGCACAGTCGATCAGTTCACGATCCGGGCTTTCCGCGAGGGCGCGCGAGAATGGATCGGCGAGGTTCCGTACCAGGGCACCGCCGGGGATGATGCGGGCGATGAACTGGTGGTACGCTTGCTGCATCGCTTCCACGCTGCCGTAGTATTCCAGGTGGTCCGGCTCCACATTGGTGATCAGGGCGATGGCGGGACGGAGGTGGAGGAAGCTGCGGTCGTACTCATCCGCCTCCACCACGGCCCACGCTCCGGCCCCGACGGAGGCGCTCGCTCCCAGGTCCAACACCTCGCCGCCTACCACGAAGGTGGGTTGTGCGCCGGCGTGCGTGAGGATGACCGCGAGCATGGCGCTGGTGGTGGTTTTCCCATGGGTGCCGGCCACCGCGATCACCCGCGGGTCCGCCAACAACCAGCCCAAAGCCTCGGCCCGTTTGACCACCGGGAGCCCCGCCGCGCGGGCCGCCGCCAATTCGATGTTGTGCTCGCGCACGGCGGCGGAGATTATCACTAGTTCGGCCCCCTCCACCTGGGCCGGGTCATGGCCACGGTAGAAGGTCATCCCCTGGCTTACCAGCCGCTCTACCTGGGACGAAGTCTGCTGGTCGGAGCCGCTCACCACGCAGCCGCGGATCAGGAGGAGGGCGGCCAAGGCGTTCATCCCCGCCCCAGCCACTCCGATCAGATGGACGCGCCCACCGGGGTGCAGGGGGTTCGGTCCCAATCGATCGCCGTGGTCAGTCAAACCACTCCCTTTACATGCTCATCGGCGCGGCGCCGAGGCTCACCATGAAGGTGGCCTTCGTCTGGTTGACCTGGACCGCGACGGTATACTTCCCGTTCTTCAAGGTCGTGTT
>JANWHO010000110.1 GCA_025450375.1 Chloroflexota bacterium | reverse complement strand
GCCAGCATGGCGAATCCCACCCACCGGATGCCGAAGTGCTCGCGAATCAGCGTACTCAGGCCCTTGCCGGTCACCGCTCCCATGCGGGCGCACATTTCCTGGACGAGCGCCAACGACACCGTGATCAGGAGGATCATCCACAAAAGGCGATACCCATACGATGCGCCCACCGAGGAGTAGGTCGCGATGCCTCCCGCGTCATTCCCGGCATTCGCCGCGATCAGCCCTGGTCCGAGCGCCGCCAGGTAGATGAGAGGCCCAGTCCGCGGCTGCCGCACCGCTCCAATGAACCGCCGCATCCGTCCCAGTGGGCCGAGGCGGAAGCGGGTGGACGCAGGCGTGGCCGCCGCGGCATCAGCTGAAGACACGAGGCACCCGGCGGCGGAGATCATTGGGCAGAATCTCCGAGAGCGCGTCGTCCACCGCCACGATCCCTAACAGCCGCCCTCCCGCGTCCGTAATTGGCAGGGCCATCAGATTGTATTCCGACATCGTTTGCGCCACCTTTTTGGCGGGCGTTTTCGGCTCGGCGGTGCGCAACTCAGTGGACATAATGTCCGTTACGGTCAAGTCCTGGTTGGCGAGTAGGAGGTCGCGAAGGGTAAAGACGCCGACCAGCTTTCTTTCGGTCATATCCTCAACCACGTAGACGTAGTACACCCAATCGGGGCGCTCGAATTGCGGGCGGAGAAACTCCGCCGCCTCGCGGATGGGCAGGGATCTCGGCGCGGCCACGTACGCGGTAGTCATCAGGCCGCCGGCCGTGTCCTTGGCGTAGGTCAGCAAGGCGTGGATGTCGGCGGCGGATCCGGAAGGAAGATCCTGAAGAACGCGCCGAACCAACGGAATCGGCAGATCGGCCAGGGTGTCGGCGGCGGTGTTCGGGGCCATCCGGTCCAAAATTCGGGCCGCCCGCTCTGGCGCCAACTCCACGAAGACCGCATCCCGGAGATGGTTATCCATCTCCTCCAGGGCGTCCGCTGCTATCTTGTCGGGCAGCGATTCGATCAGCTCCAGAACCTGTGGAGTGGGCAATAAATCCATGATTCGCGCGATATCCGCGGGATGCAATCGCTCAAGCCTGGAGTGCTCCGGCCGGGCCCATCCACCGCTCATGTCGGAGGCGAGGACTTCAAAATCGTCCCAGGGGAGAGAGCAGTGGTCGTTCCCCTCGGACCTCAGAGCTTGGGGGAGGCATCGGCGAATCAGGGCGCCCGTCGCCAGATCAACCGCGTCGAGGCGCCAACCGCTCGGCTCTTCGATCAGGAGGATGTCGTTGACACGGGCCGTGGTCACCGCGCGCAGGTCAATGACCTGATGGTCAAGCAGATCATGGGCCAATAGCCACTCGCCGGATCGGCGCGCGAATGGCACCACGCCACCCGCGCGAACGACCCAGGGACCGGCTCCATCGTCCGACCATTCCAGATACGCGCTGCCACATAAGAGTTCGACCCCTGATCGTCGAACAAGAAGACCGGCCAGCAAAGGCGGCTGGACGCCGCGTTGGCGCACCACGAGGTCGCTCAGGTGGCCCACCATTTGGCCGCGCGGGTCATGCAGGCTCTTTGCCAGCAGCGTGGATATCCGGACCACCCTATTCGCCGGGCTTGTGATGCTCTTCGCGATGATGCTTCATCACGGTCCGGGCCGCCACTTCCTCGGCCCGGTCGCCGTAACGGCCACTCTTTTGTGCGTCTTCTTTAATGTGCTCATACTGCCGTTCTTCCTTTTGACCGACTCCTTTAAGTGGCTGTTCCTTTTTCTTCGTCATGGCTTCTTCTCCCTTTGGGCTAGCCAGATCCTGAACCGGGAAGGCGCCGAGCCGCTTCCCCTGTTCGTACAATGGCATGGATCAAGACTCGCCGGAACCGCCAATCGCATGGGTCCAGGGATCAGAGTGGCTTAGTACGTAACGAGGACTAGCCAGGTTTCGCCAGTCCGCTACCCCATACAGCCGATCACGAAGGCGCCATGATGTGTCAGAGTGATCTGAATAGTGAAAAGCCAGCCCGAACGGTGGTGGGCCGGATCGGGCGCGATGAGACCTGAAGCTGTGAAGGAGACGGAAGTGAATACGGCGCGAATTGAGCATCAGAAGTCAAATGCCGCCGATGCCAGCACGACAAATCGAAGCCAGCCTGAACGGCACGGGCATACCCGTCCGGGATTCGATGCAGAGGCCAGAGCGGAGGCTGAACTGGCGATTGGGTCGGGTAAGCGCGCCTATGCCAAGTTCAATAACGACTGGACGATGAATTTGGTGTCCATGTTGTCCTATAACGTCCTGACCTCGGTTTTCCCTTTATTGTTGGCTCTGTTTACCATTCTGGCCCTGGTTCCTTCACTCTCGGGTCACACGGCGGACTTCGCGAACCAGGTGAATAAGATCTTGCCGGGAAACGTGGCGAAGACGATTAACGTGGCCTCGTTGCTCGCCAAGGTTCGGGCCAGCTACGGGATTCTGACCGTGATCAGTGTGGCCGGTCTCCTGTGGGGCGGCTCCAATTTATTTGGCACCATGGAGAATGCATTCGCAATTGTCTACCGGGTCCGGACGCGCGATTTCATCCCGCAAAAGCTCATGTCCCTGGTGATGATTCTCCTGTTCGTGGTATTGCTGCCACTCTCATTTGTCTCCTCCATTCTCCTGGGAAGTGCCAGCACGGCCCTGGGGAGCATCCTGCCGGGGGGGCTGAGTGGCCCATTTCCTTTCATCCTAGGTCTGGCCGCCAGCCTGGCCGCCCTCTTCGTCCTCTTCTTGGCCATCTACATCGTGGTCCCCAACATGCCGATCTCCTGGCGGCATGCCTGGCGAGGCGCCCTGGTAGCGGCCGTCGCCATGGCCATTGTCAACACGATATTTCCTTTCTACACGGCGCACTTCGTGGGAACCAGCCAATATGGAACAGCGGCGATTGGGACGGTAATCGTCATGATCACCTGGTTCTGGTTTTTCTCCCTTGTCCTGATGGTTGGGGCACAGGTAAACTCTCTCGCCATGGGCATCAAGCCCTGGCCATACGATCTGGCCCGGATGCTCACCCAGGTCAGAATCTCGGACTTGAATCTCTCCAGTGGTGCTAGTTCGGCCCCATCGGCGGCAGCCGGCCAGTCCGACGGTTCGGGAAGCGCTGCTGGGAAGACTGGCGGATCGAGCGCGGAAGTCCTATCGCGCCGGCCATAGCGCCCGCGGGATACGGTTGCGGGGCGGCGGTCTTCGGCTATCATACCGGTAGCGCCTGTTCATGCTTGCAGGAAAGCCGAGGATCCGCGATGCGACGAGAGCCTTCGGGATGGCGGCCTCACCGGCCCGGCGGTTGGGATTGGACCGCGCGCTGGTTGCGGGTCGGGGCACTTCTACTTGGGATTTGCTTGGCTGGGATTCCCGTTGGACCCGCCGCGTCCATGGCTTTCAGTCCCATCCATCTGCCGGCGGACGCCGCCATGCATAGCAAGTCACCAAACGAGTGGTGGTACGTCACCGGTCATCTCCGTGACCGGGCCGCGACGCGCTACGGTTTCGAGATGGTAGCCTTCAAGTTTGGCAACGCCCGAGAACTGGATCCATTCCTCACCGTAAACACGCTCTACCGGATCGACCTTGCGATCACCGACGAGACCCACAAGCGCTATTACTCCTCGGTTGAGTACATCCTACCCTCGCCAGGTAAGCCAGTCCTGGCGACCCACGGGCTAAAGTTGCGGTTGGCAGCTCAGCGGAGTTCTCTCTCCTTCGATAGCGAGCCGGGTGCGGGACCAGCGTACCGTCTGTCCGCCCGGATGCCCAGCGGCTCGCTCGACCTCCGGGTAGTGACCATGCGTCCTCCGTTACTGGAAGGAGGAACCGGCCTGGTATCGATCGGTAATGGCTATTCTTACTACTATAGCCTGACCAATCTTTCTACTACCGGCACGCTTCTCCTGAATGGGCAAAAGCTGGCGGTCACCGGGCTCTCCTGGATGGATCATCAATGGGGGCAATGGGACTGGTCCACCCAAAAAGGTTGGGACTGGATGGCCGTTCAACTGGCCAACGGAACCAGCCTTTCACTGGTGAATTTCCTCGGCGGTCCTCGTTCGGGGTCCAAGTACGCCACGGTCAGCTTTGCCCATGTGCCGCAACTCTTTACTCGCGGAGCTACGATGACATCGCTTGGCCGGCCCTGGACGAGCCCGCGGAGCCATATCACCTATCCGCTCGCCTGGAAAATAGCGGTCCCCGCTATCGGCCTGAAGGCGGTAGTAACCTCATCCGTGCCAAACCAGGAGATCGTGGATCAAGTAGATCCATACAGCACCTACTGGGAGGGCAGTGGCCGGCTCTCCGGAACGCTTCAGGGCAAACCGATCAGCGGGTTCACCTACACCGAGCTTGCGGGCTACTATAAGCGCGGCCCGCTTGGCTTCTAAGTGATCCGATGGGACGAATCGGTCCGATCCGACTGATTAGCGATGTACGCCGTGGGCAATACGCTCAAGGGTCTCCAGTGCTGGTTCTGAGTTGATCAGAAAGCCAGCCGCGTCGCGGGCGGCCGGGAGGGCGGATTCCAGTGAATGGCCCATGAGACTCAGGAGGCGGCAGCGCTCGGCGTGAGCGCGAACCTCGACAAAGGTCTGGCCTTTGCCGCGCAAGAGGTTCAATTGGTGGGCTCGCGCCTGGCAGGCCATACGCAGTTCGCCGCTCTCTTCATAAAAGAGGCACAGAGCATCGAAATAGGATGTTCCCGCGATCCATAGGCTCTGCTTGTTTTCCTGAATCGCTCGCTGGCACAGGCGCTGGGCGGTCGCCGCGTCTCCATCTCTCCGCGCCAGCACGGCCTGCCACATCAAGCATTCAGCGATGCACGCGTACTCATCAACCCGGCGCCCGGTCGCTTCTCCCTCCAGCGCCCAGGCGCGCAGATTCTCCGATTCCCCACAATTCCAGGCCACGACGCAGAGTTGCGTATATTCCGCCGCGCGAATCTTCTCGGTGGTGACTTTCTGGCCCACCATGTGCCGCTCACTCTGGGGCTTGATCGGGTGCATTCCGCCCACTGGGGTGGCAAGGCTCTCCAGCAGGAGTTTCCGCGCTTCTTCCCAGCGCCCTATTTCCAGGGCATAACGGATTTTGACTCCTCGCAAGCAATCATGGCACAGCGAGTCCGCTTCCAGGTTGTTGATCATGAAGTCGATGCCGGCCTCGATTTGCGGGGCAAATCCGAGTGGGTCGATGCCACACTGAATGCGGATGACATCTTCATGCAAACAGACCCGTTGGGGGAAGCGCGCGTAGAGCGGCTTGTCCGCTTCCGCTACTCCCGCCTCGGCGATTCTCAGGCCCTCCGCCAGGTCTCCCAGAGGCCCCGTGATGATCTGGAGACGGAGGTAATCGAAGAAGAGAATCCACCAGGACTCTCGGAGGGCGACGGCCTCATCCCGGCCTTGATTATAGAGTTTGAGCGCGCGCTCGGGCTCCTTCTCGCGGATTTCCAGCGCCTCCAGAGCAAAATACATGAGGCGCTCTCGCCGGAAGTCACCTCGGGCCCGCATTTTATCAGCGAACAAGATGATCCAACGGAAGGGCCCTGACGGGATCTTGTTTCTGGACAACGGTGGGTCACTGGATTCCCTCATGCGGCCGCCCCCAAAATGATCAGATACGCCGCGGAATGCGCATGACGCAGATTGTAGCAGGGGGAGATCCACGCTTCAACCTGGAGATCCCCCTGACCTCCCTCACAGACTGCTGACTACCCCACGGCGTTCGCACATATCGAACACGGGGCAGGTAGAGCAGAGAGGGCGCGGTCCGAGGCAGATGTGCTTGCCGAACGGCACCAGGAGGCGATTGATCGTCACCCAATAGGCTTGAGGCAATACCAGCTTCAGAGCCTCCATGGTCGACTCGGGGGAGGTGGTACGCACGTAGCCCCATCGATTCGTCACTCGATGGACATGGATGTCCACCCCAATAGCCGGCTGACCGCAGGCGATTCCAAGCACCAGGTTGGCGCACTTCGGCCCCACTCCAGGTAGCGACACCAAGAATTCGAAATCACAGGGAAGCGCCCCATCATAATTCTGGTCGACCAGCTTCGCGATGGCGGAGATATTGGCCGCCTTTTGGGCGTGGAAGCTGGACCGCAGAATCTGTTCGTCAATCTCAGCAATCGGTAAAGCGGCCATGGCGGCGGGAGTCGGCGCTGTGCCAAGGAGTTGCCGTGCCACCGGAAGCATCGTTTCGTCACGCGTGCGAATCGAGATGATGCAGGCTACCAGTTGTTGGAAAGGGTCATGGAAGCCTTCATCATACAGTTCGAACAGCGCCGCCTTCGGGAAATCCTCCACGGCATGGCTCACCCGATCAAGTGCCTGGTCCACATTGAACGGCTGCCGCGTGGCCATGGTGCGCCTCCCTCAGGGGGAGTGTACAGTATCAGTCGCCCGGATAGCGTGGCATGGACTTCCTGGCTGTCAGGCCGATACGGCCTCCGGCGTGAGCACTCTGCGCACCCCAGCGAGGCCCACGCTCAGCGCGGCCCGTTCCTCCTCCGTGAGGAGTACCAGGATGGATTCGAGGGCGGCCTGTACGCTGTCCCGCCCAGTCTCAAGGAGCGCCTCCCCCGCCCTGGTGACGCCCAGCCGCCAGCAACGTCGGTCTGAAGGGTCGAGGGTTCGGGTGAGGGCTCCCGCACCCACCAGACCTCTTACCAGATGGGTGACACGGGCCGGGTCGGCACCGAGGGCGCGGGCTATGCGAGACGGTAGGGTTCGCCCCTGTCGGACCTGGCTCAAAACGCTGAGCTCGGCCAACGAGAGTGCCTCCGGAGAGGCGACGCGAAGCTGTTGATCGACCGCTCGCAGGAGGCGCAGCATTGCCCCCACCTGCCATAGCGCGTCGGGAATTAGGACGCCATTCATATCCATCATTGGTTGGTCCTTGATAATCACAACTATTGTGCTACTCTATGAGTATGCCACGGTAACAAGCGCGGGTCCATGGTATCGCGTGTCGTGGTTTACCAGCCTTACGCTTCTCGTCCGGTACTGACTACAAACCCAGCGGCGCCGTGGTTCGCGGCCCCGTGGACTTTTTCAAGCCAACGGGAGACTCCATATGTCGGCGGTCAGCGTACCAGCCTCCGTCACGAAACTGTCAGGCGCGCAACCGCTGCCCCAAGCGTATGACGATGGTTACAAGTGGACCGTCCTGATCAACACGACGATTGGGATGCTGGTTGCCTCGATTAACAGCAGCATTTTGCTCATATCGCTTCCCGCCATTTTCCGGGGGATAGCGATCAGTCCGCTGGCCCCTGGGCAGTCGGGCTATCTCCTGTGGATTCTCCTTGGTTACATGGTAGTGACCGCGACCCTTCTAGTCACCTTTGGCCGGATTTCCGACATGTTTGGCAGGGTAAAGCTGTACAACCTTGGCTTTGCCATCTTCACGGTTGCTTCGGGCCTGCTGGCCTTCACGCCAGGGACTGGCGATCAAGCGGCCACGATCATTCTGGTGCTCCGCTTGATTCAGGGAGTGGGGGGCGCCTTCCTGTTCGCCAACAGTGCCGCCCTCCTCACCGATGCGTTTCCACCCAGGCAGCGCGGAACCGCCATGGGGGTAAGCCAGGTAGCGGCCATCGTGGGCGCCCTGGGAGGGCTGCTCCTTGGTGGATGGCTCTCCACCATTGACTGGCGTCTGGTGTTCCTGGTCAGCGTACCATTCGGCCTGGTGGGCACGATCCATGGCTATCTCGGGCTCCACGAGGTCGCGGCCATCCGGCGTGGGCAGAAACTGGATATTCCGGGCAACGTGACCTTTGGAGTGGGGCTGACGGCAATCTTGATTGGACTGACCTACGGTATCGAGCCGTATGGGAGCAGTTCAATGGGTTGGTCCAATCCCTGGGTGATTGGATGCCTGGTAGGAGGCGCCCTTATCCTTGGCGCCTTCGCCTGGATTGAGACGCACGTGGCCGATCCGCTCTTCCACCTGGAACTCTTCAAGATCCGGATGTTCACGGCTGGGAACATCAGCGGCTTCTGCGCCTCCCTGGCCCGCGGAGGGTTGCAGTTCATGCTCATCATCTGGTTACAGGGAATCTGGCTTCCTCTTCACGGGTACTCGTTCGAGCAGACACCGTTGTGGGCGGGGATTTACACCATGCCCATGCTAATTGGGTTCGTGATCAGTGGTCCAGCTTCCGGCTGGCTGTCCGATCGCTTTGGCGCCCGTGCCTTCGCCACCGGGGGGATGTTGATAACCGCCGCCGGCTTCGTTGCCCTCTGTACACTGCCCGGTGATTTCAATCGGGGGATCTTCTTCGCCCTACTCTTGATTCTGGGCATCGGAATGGGCCTCTTCGCCGCCCCCAACACCACCAGCATTATGAACTCGGTGCCCCCGGAAGCGCGCGGCGTGGCGTCGGGCATGCGGGGCACGTTTCAGAACGCGGGCCAGATGGTAAGTATCGCCTTCTTCTTCAGTATCCTGACCGCCGGGCTAGCGGCCAGTCTTCCTACCGTGATGTATCAGGGCTTGCATCAAAATGGGCTGTCGGTGATGCTCTCGCGCCAGATCTCACATCTGCCGCCGATTGGGGTGCTGTTCGCCGCCTTCCTGGGTTACAATCCAATGCGGTCCCTGGTTCCATCCTCGGCGTCAGCCCATCTCAGCCATCACACTCAGTCCGTGCTGTTCGGACACGCCTTCTTCCCCCATCTCATCCTTCCGGCTTTCATGAACGGACTGCATCTGGCCTTCTACGTGTCCGCCGCGATCTCCCTGATTGCCGCGATTGCCTCGCTGCTCCGTGGGAAGCGCTACATTCACGGCGAGGAAGCGGCAGCCCAGGGGTAGGACCTTCGGCGATCCAGTCGTGGGCTCAAGCGGCGCCGGACCAGCGCCTTACCACCGCGTATAACTGGGCCAGGCCAAACGGCTTGGACAGTTGATCATTGATCTGCATCCGAGAGGTGGTTGCCTGCAGCCGATCCTTGGCGGACATGACGATGATGGGGATCGCAGCCGTGGAGTCCTGGTCGCGCAGGCGGCGACTCACCTCGACTCCATCCATGCCGGGCATTTGCAGATCGAGGAGAATGCAGTCGGGCTGCCGATCGGCGGCGACCGGTAGAGCCTCCGCGCCTACGGCGGTCAGCACCTTGTAGCCGTCGTCAGTGAGAGCTTCGGTGATGAAATCCAGGATCATTGGATCGTCGTCCACCACGAGAACGGTTCCCTGTCCCTTCACCATGCTCACTACCCATCCCCTCGTCTAGCCTGTCGCCCCTTAAGTGATTCCAAAACCTGCCGGCTCAGCCGCAAGAGGGATCCGCACGGTAAAGGTGGCCCCGTTTCCCGGGTTCCCCGCCGCACTGATATATCCGCCATGCTGCTCCACGATCTGGCGAGCGCTGGCCAGTCCAATGCCGCTGCCAGGAATATTTCCACCGACGTTCGAGCCGCGGAAAAATGAAGTAAATACATGAGGGAGATCGGCTTC
>JANWHO010000109.1 GCA_025450375.1 Chloroflexota bacterium | reverse complement strand
CATTCAGGCGGGGCAGCCTGGCGGACGCGGCCATCACGGTCATGGTGGCCGTCGCCGCGTTGACGGCTTGGTGCGCGCCCAGGAGGGTCGTGGTCAGCCCACGCAGCAGACCCTGGCGATCCGCGTCGTACCAGGCGGGAGGGACCAGCACTCCCGCCTGTCTCACTCCGTCCCAATCCACCTCCAGACTGAAGCGGGTGCCGGTCAGGCTCACCTCCTCCATCCGGGCCCGCCAGTCACGGTTGCCCAGAGTCAGCGGGGCATGACGCGCTCTCGCCGCCGCCAAGAACACCGGTATCACCTCAGGCGTTTGCGGCGCCGAGACCACCGGCACCCCGGCCTTGATGATTGCCGCTTTCTCACCGGCGATTTCCGCCAGCGTATGGCCAAGCACGGCCATGTGGTCGTAGCCAATCGGGGTCAGGGTCGTACCCAGGGGAGCCGGTACCACGTTGGTGCCATCCAGTCTCCCTCCAAGCCCCGTCTCAAGCACTACCACGTCCACGCCCCGAGCCTCGAACCAGAGTAAGGCAAGGGCCACCTGTGCCTCGAATTGCTGCACCCCACTGATCCCGCGTAGCCGCAGGCGCTCGACCGCCGGTCGCACGGTCTCCTGCATCACGCCCGAAAGCTCGGCATCCTCAATGCACACCCCGTCCACCTGGAACCGTTCATAGACGGTGACGAGGTGCGGCTGGGTAAACAACCCCGTGCGGTAGCCGGCGGCCCTAGTCACTGTTGCCACCATGGCCGCGGTCGAACCCTTGCCTTTGGTGCCGGCCAGATGGATGACCTGATGGCGGAGATGCGGAGATCCCACCTCTTCCAGGAGGGCCAGCACCCGATCGAGGGTAAACGCGGTTCCGGGATGTACATTACCCAGTTCGAAATCGGGGAAACTCCGCAAATAGGCCAAGCCCACCGGTTCCCGCATTGAGACGTTCCTTTCCAGCGGGCGCCGTTTTAGCCCGTCGCCGTCCGTGACTTTTCTCCCGCTGCCCACGTTAACAGATTGCATGGTACGGCCTGGTCGGTTATACCGGCTATGGATCTCCCATGCCATCCACCGTCCTCCCCCACAGCCACGAAGGGATTGCCCGTGAATGTCTTATCCAGTCCCCGACGCCTTCTTCTCGCGCTGACCGTTGCCGCCGGCAGCCTTGCCGCCGCGGCGCCAACTGTCTCAACCGCGCTTGGCCGAGCGCCAACCGTCTCGGCCACGCTCGGCCAAGCGCCAACCATAAGTTCGGGACAATCATCGCTCACCCCGCACGGCACCCTAACGCTCAGCGGTACCGGCTTTGATCCCAGCACCGCGGCCAATCCCGTCATGGTGGATGTCGCCCTGGTAAATAGCGGGGGCACCTTCCCCCTTGGGGTGGTACAGACCGACAGCCATGGCGGATTTAATGCGCCAAGCCTCGCCTTACCCTTGACTATCGACGTACCGGCGACCAATCAAATCACGGCCAGGGAACAAAAGAAGACCGGGCTTGGAGCCGGTATCCTCCTTCCCGGCACTCTGTTGACTCCCACCGTCAATAACGGTCAAGCCAGCACGGCTCATCTGGGAGACCAGATTTCGCTTCAGGCGGCGGGATTCCCCGCCAATGATCCGCTGACCATCACTCTGGGCGGTCTGGCCGTCACTCCCGCGACCGGTCCCGTCTCGATCACCACCAGCGCGACTGGCGATATCAGCGCCACGGTGGTCATTCCTCTCAACGCCCGAACTGGCGCCCAGAACCTTACCTTGACCGGCGGCGTCACCGGCACGGGTCAACACGATCAAGCGAGCGCTGTTCTCAACCTGCAACCTCCGGCCATCACCAACACCTTGGTCGTCATCCCCAATCCAGCCGCCGTGGGCACCGCGTTGCAGTTGCAGGCCGGAGGCTTCCAACCCAACGAGCCCGTGACCTTTACCTTGAGATACTTTGACCTTGGGCTTGGCGCCTACGCGCTCAAGAATTCTCCCGCCAGCGCTGACGGGTCCGGCGGGGCTACCGCCCTCCTTAGCGTCCCCCCCACGGCCGACGCTACCAGGCCGGCCACGGTCCTGGTGAACGGGAATATCAGCAAGGTGGGCTACGCCCAGCCTCTCACCTTTGGCGCCTTGACCCAGATCACCTTTTCGCCACCGATTGCCCTGCCCGGAGCACAGGTCCAGATCATGGGCTCGGGGTTCGTGGGCGGCGAAAACGTCTACGTCACCACCAGGCTCTTCACGTCCAACGGGAGCGCGGTCGCGGTGGTCGACGCGACCGGTCACTTCACCGCGACGGAAACGATTTCGCCCACCGCGCCGGCCGGCACTCCACTCGTGGTGGCCTTTAGCGGCAGCGGGGGTGACAACGGCAGCGCGAACTTTGTGGTGGCCGCCCCAACCGCCCCGGGCATCCAGGTGAGCCCGGCGGACGCGCCGGCCGGAGCCCAGGTTCTGGTGACCGGCCATGGGTTGGGCGCGGGAGAGAACGTCGGTTTCAACCTCACTACTATTCCGCTTACCCCGTCGGGCGGCGCCGCGATTTCCGATCCCCTTGGCGGCTTCACGGCCACCGTGACCCTTCCCTCCGGCCTGGCGCCCGGCTCCTATCAGCTTCAGGCACGGGGGCTCACCTCGGGGCTCACGGCTCAGACGGCAATCCGCCTCAGCCCACCGCCCCGAAACCAGTGGTATTTCGCGGAAGGCTTTACCGGCAAGACTTCGACTCTCTCATTCCACGAGTCCCTGACCGTCCTGAATCCGAATGCGCAGCCCGCGATGGGCAGCCTGACCTATCAGTTCCCCGATGGCAGTACCCGTTCGATTCCGATCACGATCAAGCCGCGATCGCTGTTGGTGGAAGACGTCAATAAGGACGTGGGCGACAATCAGATCGTCTCTTCCCTGATTCAAACCGACCGCAACGTGGTGGCGAACCGGATTATTATCCGAAAGAACGCGAAGAGTCAGGGCCTCGACACCGACGTCAGTCCCGGTCAGAGCGCCCCGCAGTCTACGTGGTATTTCGCGGAAGGGTATAGCGGGATCAGCTTCCAGCCGTATCTCACGGTGCAGAATCCGGCCGACACCCCTATCACCATCACAGCTACCCTAGCCCCGCCCAGTGGCCCGGCCACGAGCGTATTGGCGGCTCTGCCACCCTTTGGCCGCTACACACTCAATCTCCGCGGCGCCCTCCCAGGGAAGTCCTTCAGCACCACGGTGACCGGCAGCGGCCCCATCGTGGCCGAGCGGGTCGAGTACTGGGGCGACGGGGCGGGCTCCGCGAAGTTCGGCGCCGGCGTGAAGCCGGGTGTGTCCACTCCGGGAACGACTTGGTATTTCGGGTATGCCTCGGTGTTGGGCGGTGATCAGTGCTTTATCAGCCTGCTCAATCCCAATACCCGGGCCGCGAAAGTGACGGCTCGGTTTTTCGACGGCACTGGGAAGGACCAGGCTACCACAACGGTAACCGTGCAACCAGGACAGCGCGCCACCCTCGCGCTGCAGAACTTGCTGGGGAAGAACCCCCACAGCCCACTGGCACTCCAACTCACGTCAGCGATTCCGGTCGTCGCGGAAGAGGCGCAATACTTCCAGGGCTCTCCCAACATCGGTTCTCACACCGGAGCCGCGCTCGAGGGCCGGGGCGCCCCGTCCAATCGGTGGTCGTTCGCCAGCGGGAGTACGGCCTCCACCCAGGAATATGAGTACGTGTTCAACCCGTCGGCCACGGCCACCGTGATCACCGGTACCTTCATGGGCGCCGATGGGCAGGTCGTTTCCGCCTCCTACCCGATTCCCGCCCGGACGGTGGCGACCATCGCCGCCAATTCGGTACCGGGTCTACACAAAGGCATGCATGGCAGTGTGTGGACCACCAAAGGCAATACGGGAGTGGTGGTCGTGCAGGTGCTCCGGGGCTCCGATGGACGATCCGCGTTAGCCGACCAGGGAATACCAGGCTGATCGCGCGGGGGGTGGGGGAGGGCACCATGGCGTCCTCCCCCACCTATTCCGCCAATGCCAGGGCTGGGCGCTGGGCGAGGATGGGCGCGAGCGGATTCGGTCCAGGGAGCCCGGAGGGCCGGATGACGGCGTAGGCGAGGAGTAGGCTAACCGCCGGCAACACGTTAAATCCTTCAATCGTATGGTCGTGAAACAGGGCCAGCGGGGTTAGCACGAAGCAGAACGCGGCAATGCGCGCCGGCCATTGGCGGAGACCGGCGCCATCGGGTCCTATAAGCAACAGCAGGGGCAGGGCCAGCAGGATCTGGTCGCTCGTATGCTCGTAGGGCAGAAAGGCGAAATACAGCGAGATGCCGGCCCCAAGCAAGCGGCGCTGCTCCCAGGGGCCGCCAGACCACGCCGCGAGCGCCAGGCGACCCAGCACGAAGCATGCGAGGACCACGCCAAGCGAGGTGAGAATCACGCTCACATTGGTGGGGAACACTTTGTAGAGAAGACCGGGGATGGCCGCCAGATCGGCCTGATTGACAAACGCATTGTCGCTACCACCAAGCCCTTGCAGCCACTGAACGTAGCGGATAATCCCCCCATCGAACAGCTGAGTGAAGATCGCCCATCCCACGGCGCCGCCGACCAGACCCTGGACGAGCGGCCTGCGTTGGCCCCGTGACGCCGCCAGGACCAGCACCAAAGCGAGCGGGAGGATGAGGTGCGGCTTGACGAGGCCCAGACTGAGCGCGACACCTGCCCAACCCGGACGACCACGGACCAGGAAAAAGACGGCCAGCCCAAGGCTCAGGGCAAGAAACATGGAGACCTGACCGACGCGGATGTTCCACAACGCCGCCGGTGACAGGCTGATCGCCATGGCCGCCAGGCAGCGCGGCGCCACTGGCCAGGCAGCCATCAGACAGAAGGTGCCTAATAGCCCCGCCAGCCACCCCAAGGCCACCCATACCCAATAGGCTTGGCCCTGGGTCAGTTCCGTGAGTGGCCGAAGCAATAAGGTGAAGGGCGGCGGATTCCGGTTGGTATCCGGATGCGGAGGCCCTGAGTAACCAGGGGGATAAAAGAGTGCTCGTTGCGTTCTCCAGGTGTCCACGGCCAGGTAAGGATCCCCACCGTGCGCGTCGGTTACGGCGGCGGCATAGAAGACAGCGAAGTCCGCGCCGTTCCCCCGCCCAGGCACGAACAAATGCACGTACAGAATGGAGCTGGCGAGAATGATGGCGAGAAGGAGTTGGAGGGCATGCCTGGTCCCGCTAGTCATGCATAATCCCATTTGCCACGCGTGGGGGAGCCATCACAAAGCTATTGCGGGGTAGAGAGCCGCGCGCTACCATGCTGGCGGATGAATACATGCCATGAATGATAGCCTGTTTAGCTCGCCGCGGGCGGTGGAAGCGGCGGCGCCCCTGGCCGCCCGCCTGCGTCCGCGATCGCTGGACGACATTGTCGGTCATGGCGACCTGCTCGCCCCTGGCCGCCCGTTGCGCCGGGCGATCGAAACCGGGAATCCTGGTTCGCTGCTGTTCTGGGGGCCACCCGGAAGTGGGAAAACCACCCTGGCCCGCGCGATCGCCGGGGCCACGAACCAGGCATTCTCCCAGGTGAGCGCCGTGACGGCGGGCGTGGCCGATTTACGGCGGGTCGTCGAGGAGGCCAGGAAGCGCCTGTTCCAGACCGGCGTTCGCACTATCCTGTTCATCGACGAGATTCACCGTTTCAACAAAGCGCAACAGGATGCCATCCTTCCCCATGTCGAGGAGGGCACGATCATCTTGATCGGAGCCACGACCGAGAACCCATCGTTCGAGGTCAACGCGGCTCTGCTGTCCCGATGCCGGGTCTACACGCTTCCGGCCCTATCCGACGAGGACATCGCGTCTATTCTCCGTCGAGCGCTGGCCGATCAGGAGCGTGGCCTGGGCGGGCGGGGTATTACGCTGGACGACGATGCGTTGGCGACCCTGGTGAACCTGGCCAATGGCGACGCCCGCGTGGCCCTCAACGCCCTGGAACTGGCGGCCAGCGCGAGCGGGGCGGAGTCTCGAATCGACGCCGCGCTGGTGCGTGACGTGGTGCAACAACGAACCCTCCTCTACGACAAGGGTGGCGATCAGCACTTTGACATTATCTCCGCCCTCCATAAAACCATGCGGGGCAGCGACCCCGATGGCGCCCTCTATTGGCTGGCTCGGATGCTGGAATCCGGTGAGGATCCCCTCTATATCATGCGGCGTGTCATCCGCTTCGCCTCCGAGGATATAGGGATTGCCGACCCCCAGGCTCTGGTGGTGGCAATGGCCGCCCAACAGGCCGTGCATTTCATCGGCCGTCCCGAGGGTGATCTGGCCCTGGCCGAGGCGGTGATCTATATGGCGGTCGCTCCCAAAAGCAACAGCGTCTATCGGGCCTATGGGGCCGCCAAGGAAGCAGTGGCCCGTTCTCGGACCGATCCGGTTCCTCTGCATCTACGGAATGCGCCCACCCGCCTGATGCGCGATCTTCACTACGGCGAAGGGTATAAATATGCCCACGACTATCCGGACGGCTACGTTGAGCAGCAGGGCCTACCGGAAAATCTGGCCGGCGCCCGCTTCTATCATCCCACTGACCGGGGACGCGAACGAGCGGTAACCGAGCGGCTGCGGGAGCTACACGGGGAGCGATGATCCCCGTCCCTCCGCGCTGGAACGCGATCTGCTTATTGGGGTGTGGATACTTTCGGATTCGGCGCTTCGAGTACATCAAGACAAAGTGAGAGCACGGTTTCGGGGGACAGTTCCGCCAGGCACCAGCAGTGTTCTCCCGATCCTTCCGCGCATCGACGAAGCGGGGCGGGGAGTTCGCCGCCCTCCGGGGCATTTTCCCACCCGCAGCCATGACGATTCGGCGCTCGGGCAAGAACGGCGTCTCGGCTCAGCGGGCGCCATCGGCGCGGATCAGTGGGACCGAACAGCGTGATCTGCGGCGCCCGGACCAGCGCGGCCAGGTGGGCTACTCCCGTGTCCGGTGACACGAACAGCGCGCATCGCGCCACGAGGGAGGCAAACTGAGTCAGCGGGACTAGTGGCAAGATCACGGAACGCCACGCCGGGCCGGCCTCAAGAAATGCGGCTCGAAGGCGCTCGTCATCGGGACCGAAGCTCCAGCGTACCGCGTAGCCTCGATCCGCCAGAGACTCGGCCAGCCTAAGCCAGGAGATGAGGGGCCAGAGCTTCCAGGCGCTCCCGGAGCCGGGGTGCAGGAGGACCGTTCGAGTGGGACTCTCGGAAATGAGCGACCGTAGGACCGCCGGCAAGGCTTCAAGAGCGGGGGGCGGGGCCGGGAGAAGGACACGAGGGATCCCCAGCGGATGCAAGCAGTCCAGAAGATAACGGGCCTGGTGGCGAACCTCGGCTGGCCGGGGAGCCGCCGCGATAATCGCCCGCGTCCCCAAGTGCTCAAGCCGCTGGGCCA
The DNA here is from genome assembly GCA_025450375.1 of Chloroflexota bacterium. Next base: position 1,298 of record JANWHO010000109.1, on the reverse strand, counting down.
TGTCGGCATACGCCGCGCTCCAGATTACCGCCAACTCCGGTGGGTTCAGCGCCGGCGCGGCCCTACCGAAGAGGTTCGCCGCCCATGGGCCTCCGCTATCGACCACCTGATCGACCAGGCCGGAAGAAGGAGCGAAACCGGCATACGAAGGGCGCCCAACCAGCGTCACGCGCGCCCAGGGAGCCCACATCCTCAGGGCCGCCAGGGCAGGATAGCCCAGTAGGGTATCTCCGAGCGCACCTCCCAGCCAGACGAGAATCGTCGCGGGCCGCCGCCCGCTCTGGGTTGGCTTCATCGGTACGGCCCCTCAACCCTGGTTGTCCGGTGATCGGTGCTCTGCTATAGTAACCAGGGCCGGGAGGCAGCGTACAGACACCGGCAACGCACCCACAATCGTACGCGGCCTCACCCGTGGGCGTATCCGGCCCGTATCCACTTAAACCAGGACACGCCCAGCAGTCCTGGACAATTCACAGAGCTGATCCGCGTGGGCGCAGGCAGCGCCCCTCCGGTCGCCCGGCTGGACGCGGAAGGAGGAGAAACAGTCCGTATGAATACCAGAGTGCGATGGATCGTTTCCGGCGCCCTGTTCGCCGGTTTGATTACCGGCAGTGGCTATGGCGCGGGCGCATTAGCCTCGCGAGCCCTGGCAGGGACCGCTACCGCCACCGTCACCCCTACCGAAACCATTACCGTGACCGCGACCCCGAGCACCGGTACGCCCCAGGGGTCGGTCACCGCCACGCCCACCGCGACTCCCACGGGATCCCAAAGCAGCCCCACCCCCACCGGCACCAGCACCGGCCCGAGCGCGACCCCGACCAGGATCCGCCCCAAGAAATTCGTGGCCAATCCAACCCCGATTGCCGCCCGACGCACGTCCATTACCCTACCCGCGCCCGTATTGGTACAGGTAGGCTCGAGGCAACTGGCGACTGGCCTGACCCAAATCAAGGCGCTCGCCCTGGCGAATCATGCCGCGCCGAGGCTCCAGATCGCGGCGCCTACCTATGTACCCAAGAACTGGATTCTGCAGGTCGTACATGTGGATGCGTCGCAGGGGCTGGGCTTTCCTCCCGATGGCTATCTCCAATACGTGCCTAAGGGGCTGAAAAAGGTTGGCGGAACCTATCCGTCGTTCCTGGTCACCAAGCAGGTTGGCTTGGCGCCGATTATTACCCCCGGCAGCAAGCTCACGCCGGTCATCATCTCCAAGGGTGTCCACGGCATCGGCCAGGTGACTGGCACCATAGCTGATCTGAAGCTCAAGAATGGATACGAGATCGTCCACGTAACCT
>JANWHO010000108.1 GCA_025450375.1 Chloroflexota bacterium | reverse complement strand
GTCCTTCACGGCGGTATTGATCGTGTAGGTGCCCTCCCGCAACGGCGTCCAGCTGAAGGTGGCCGCGAGGCTGTAATCTCGGACTATCGTGGCGGGCTGGTGGGTCAGGCCCACGCTAAAGCGGTAGACCGGGCTTTTGAGTCCGGAGGATGCGGCGGTCCAGGTGATCGTGGTACCCACCGGTTGGCCCGAGGGTACACTGGGCTTCAGGGACGGGCTGGAGGGCGCCGCGGCGGCAACCCCAACCGTGGGCAATGGACCAACGGTAGCCAGCACCATGGCGATGGCGACCCAGCGTCCACCGCGGCGAAGGGCGGAACGCCGTGGTGGACGTGCCGCTGAACCCAAGACTAGCCCACATCCGTGGTTGAGGCGAGGGTGCATACAATCTCTCTTTCTTGATCTCAAACTCGTGGTACAGTCGGGAAGGTGAATGCGCCAAACTACCGGCCACGGCGCCGCATCCCGCGTTCCAGTTGACCTTTGATTATATGGTACCATCTGGACACTTAAGGCAATCGCGGCCGGAAAGCCGCGAGGGAATTCTCCTAGACACCTGTCCGGCTCGAACGCTCAGTCTTGTACTCTATGTCATTGGGATGATCGGTTGATGACACATGCATGACATTCCGATGACAGAGATTGCGGCATGCCTCAAAAGGCAAAACGTGGTTGTGTCCCATGCTGAGCGTGGGGTATGCTGTCCCCTGATGAAACCCGCGCCCAGCGGCGCCCCTCCCGATCGGGCACGAGTGGATGCAGGATGAGATTGTCGACCCTTACAGTGTTCTTGGCCTCTCGCGCACGGCCGGCGCCGACGATCTGAAGCGAGCCTATCGTAGGCTGAGCCTGGCCTGGCATCCAGATCGACACGCGAGCGGGAGTGATACCCAGCGGGCCGACGCCGAACGCCGGTTCAAGCTGGTCAATCAAGCGTACGTGGCGATCGGCGAGATCCTCCGCACTCAAAGCGAAGCGCAAGACGCCGCGAGCCAGGAAGTCACCGCGCGGTCCGATTCGCGCATCGAGGCCATCCGGTCGGTAGTGGCCAGCGCCGCGCTCCGGGTGATCCCCAGCTTGCCTCGGCGTGATTTTCTGAGGGTCGTGAGCATGGTTGAATATATGCTGTTGGATACACTCGCGGTCGGCGACCGCGCCTTTCAGTATGGCTTTGAGGCGGCGGTGCGTGACGCGATGGAGTTTGCCAGCCTGGGGCCAAACGAGCGAACGTACTGTATGAATGTGCTCGACACCGCCGTTGACGACCTCGAATGGCGGGGAAAGGGGGCCGACCCCAAGACCTGGCAGGCTCTGCTCCGTCCTCTCGACCAGGCAATGCACCCTGATCGCCTGGCTACCGCCGCGCCCACCGCTCAGGACCCGACTCCCACCGTCACCATGCAGTCGCTGCTCCGCTCCGAACCGGAATGGCAGGCGGTCCAGGTAGGCGCGGCCATCGTGTTCGTCCTGTTACTCCTGCCCTTCGTGCCCTTGCCCGGACTGCTTCGCGTCGTGCTTCTCCTTCTCGACCTGGGCGGACTGGCCTATGTCACATTCGCTCCTCATCTTGATCAAGCTCAATAAGCCGCAAGACGAATGCCCTTAGATGTCAACCCTGTTACCCGCTCCGTGCGTCACGCTACCGTGGCCGGTGAATACCCATACGTTTCGGGCGCCGCTCACGCGCCAGGCGGCGCCGTTCAGGCGGGTGAGCGCCGTGTCCTCCTCGATCCCTAGCAGCACCGCGCCTTCTGGGACGCTTGCGGTCACTCTGTCCACTACGTCCTGACCGACAAAAGCGGCCATCCGGTCGTAGTGAGGAAGCACAATCAGCCGCGGAAGGAGGCCTAGGGCGGGAATCCAGTCCGGTTGTCCATCGTCCCGGAGGGCGCGGAGCCGCGAGGTCCGGCCGCAAATCGCCATCGCTCCGGCGCTGCAGCCAGCCAGAACGGCGCCCTCGGCATGGCGGCGGAGGATCGCGGACCAGGCGGGGGTGTCACGCATTGTCTCGATCAGATGGAGCGGATTGCCGCCGGAGAAGTAGAAAAAGCTCGCCCCTTCCAGGATAGGCAGCCAGCGAGGATCTTGGGCATCCTGGCGGCTGAGGATCGGGACCGCCTCCACCTGAGCCCCAAGACGGCCAAAGTGCTCCACTCCCATGCGGGCCCAGCGGGCCGGACTTCCCGGTTCCTCCAGCCCGGACGCGGTGGGCAGGACCACCACGCGGGTCGAAGTCGGGCCGCCCAACTGTTCGAGGAGCGCCAGATCGGTCTCGTCCATCACCGGGAGGAATTCACCGGACCCAACCAGGGCGATCGGGCCTCCGTGATCTACTTCCTTGTTCATCATGACTGATTCTTTACTCTTCCCTTGGGCGCGCGTGGGAATGCGCATGGGTGTGGGAATGGTCGGGCCAATGCCGGTGCTCGTGCGAATGAGATTGGTTTTTGATCGGCAACTCACTGGGTGAATGGGGATGGGTTCCACCGACGTGATGCTCATGGTCGTGGCCGAACCAATGGTGGCTGGGATCGTAGTTCGCCGCGAGCAGGCTCTGCCCGTGATGCCAGCGACGATAAAAGAGGTCAAAGTTACGCTTGCTTCGCGTCGCACGCTCCTCCTCGGTGAGCGCGAACCACTCGCGGTGTGGGTGTTTGATCACTCGCGCCGCCACCTCGGGGACCGCCTGAATCAGGTACCCCGCCGCCTTGCAAAAGAAGCTGAGGTGGATGTCCGCCAGCCGGTAGAAGCGGAACCGCTCGTCAAATAATCCGGTCTCGGTCAGCAAAGAGCGCCGACAGGCAATCAGGTAGCCTTCCACGGCATCGGCGTTCCCTGTCGCGATTTCGCTGAAATCCTTGAGGTTCTCGGTGACGAGGGCGTAGGGACCAACCAGGCCAATATGTGGGTCGGCCAGGGCGGCTTGCAGCGGGGTCCAGATGTCACCGGCGATCTCGATGGAGGTGTCCATCACCACCACGATCTCGCCCCGAGCGGCCCGTAGGCCGGCATTCCGCCCGGCCCCAAAGCCCATGTTGTGGTCGGCGAGAAAGACCTGAGTCGCTACCGGAGTCCCTTGCACGGTGGTCAGCGGCTCGCGCGCCAATTGGCGGGCGTAGTCCTGAGTGCCATCGGTCGATCCATTGTCCACCACGACGAGTTCCAGGCTGCCGTCCGGTGGATGGCGGAGGATACTCTCCACGCAGCGCCGCAAGTCGTCGAGGCTGTCGTGGGCCAGGAGATGCACGGAATAGGCGTAGGTGGACGGTTCGGCCAACCGATCCGCGGTATCGGCGGACCGCGCGATCACTGGGACGTCGCGGTCGGGACGCCGGGTTATGTAGGGTCCAGCCGATGTGTCGCGCACCGCGAAGCCGGCGGATTCGACAAGGGCGCGGATCTGATCGGCTCGTTCGTAGTCCCGCTCGGCGCGGGCGCGGGCGCGATCCGCCGACAAGGCCAGCACTCGCGGACGAACTTCCAGTCCGTCGTCAGCCTGAACTACTGGGGCGGGGCCGGAGTGAGCCGCCAACCAATCGGCAAGGCCAAGCCCCAGAATCCGGTCGAAGTCCAGCACCAGTGCCCGGCGAACGGATGAGGAGAGATGGTAGCGGTTCCGGCGTGCTAGATCCCAGATGATGGCCAGGGCTCGTGGCAGATGAAGATTGCTCTCTAGCGCGGCCATGAAGTCGGCCCGACACTGCCGGACTCCGGCACTGTTATCCGCCTCCTTGGATTCCTCTCCCTCGGGCATGTCCAGCAGGGCCAGCCGGAGGCGGTTGAGTCCCGTTTGGGCGGCACGAAGGGAGGCAAAAGTAAAATTAATCCGGCTCCGATAGTGCACGGTGCAGAAGAGATAACGGAGGGCCATGGGGTCGAATCCGCGACGGATTAGGTCTTCCATGGTATAGGCGTTGCCGGTGGACTTGGCCATCTTTTGCCCATCGGACAGAAGGTGCTGGGTATGAACCCAAATCCGCGCGAAGGGGACGCCAGTATATCCTTCGCTTTGGGCGATTTCATCCTCATGATGGGGGAAAATGTTATCTACCCCGCCGGTATGCAGGTCGAGAGTGGGGCCAAGGTGGGTAATCGCCATGGCGCTACATTCAATGTGCCAGCCGGGAAACCCGCGGCCCCAGGGACTCTCCCAGGCCATTTCCCGATCCGGCTCGGCGGCCTTCCAGAGCGGAAAGTCTTCCGGATGGCGTTTCCCCAGAGCCTCACCGTCCTCGTCCAGGGCCAACGATTGATCGAGTTGGTTGCCGGAAAGCGCGCCGTAGGATGGGAAGCGGGTAACGTCGAAAAACACGTTTCCCCGTACCTCATAGGCGAGCCCCTTGGCTAGTAGATCGCTCACGATCGCCAACATCTGGGGAACGTGATCGGTGGCGCGGGGCGCCACATGGGGTGGGAGGATATTGAGCGCCCGCTCGTCCGCCTGGAAGGCCGCCGTATAGAAGGCGGCGATCTGGGCGGCGGTCCGCCCCTCCTTCCGTGCCTGCGCGATGATTTTGTCCTCGCCGCGGTCGAGAACCTCCTGCCGCATATGCCCGACATCGGTGATGTTCTTGACCATGGTCACCCGGAGTCCCTGGTATTCCAGGACTCTCCGCAGCCAATCAGCGGTGGCGAAAGACCGCAGATTCCCGATGTGAATGTTGCGATAGACCGTGGGACCGCAGGTATACATCCGAATTTCCCCCGGATGCAGGGGAATGATCTCGTTCAGAGATCGAGTAAGGGTGTTATAGATCCGCACTGGATTACCTTCTCCGGTAGGTCGCTCCCCCTCAGTGTACCCGGTGAGCCCGTCGGTCCGATCGGTCCGATCCGACGGATCCGACCGATGAGCCTACCAGCGCGACCGCCGTTAGCGTAAGCGTTGGCCCAGTTGCGTACGGCCTGCGAGCAACCGAGGCATCGGGGCCTGCCCGGCTCGCCAGATGCTCAGGGCCCAGCACAGCCCGGCGCCGATCAGGGCGACCGGGAGGAGGAAGCCGACCCCGGTCTGCTGATTAGCCATGGCCAGGGCAATCGTGAACCAGAGTGGAAGCACAATCCCCAGCCGGGTGAGGAGAAGGTTCCGCG
>JANWHO010000107.1 GCA_025450375.1 Chloroflexota bacterium | reverse complement strand
GCATTCTCGGCCACGTTGCCGCCAATGCTACAGGCCCGCTGGCTGGAAGGGTCGGGAACATAGTAAAGCCCAAATTCCTTTACCTTGTCCGAGAGGTGCATGTTTACCACTCCGGGCTGCACCACGGCCCTCCGACTCTCGGGATCGACGGAAAGGATGCGGTTCATCCGCGCGGTGCAGACGAGCACCCCGCCGGCGGCGGGGATCGCCCCGCCGCTCAGGCCGGTGCCGCTCCCCCTGGGCGTGACCGGCACGTTGTACTCGGCGCAGATTCGGAGCGTGGTCGCCACTTCGGCGGTAGTGGTCGGCAACACCACGGCCTCGGGTCGAGCTCGGTCGATGGACCCATCATAGGCATAGAGATGCATGTCGTAGGGCTGCCAGAGCACGGTGGCGGCGCCAAGGGCGTCAACCAGGGCGCGCACGACCGGTGATGCCTCGATTGTAGCGGCGCCCTTTCGCATCGGAAGCTTTTCCCCTTGTACGGTTTCGCCGGCGCGGGCCCAGGACATCTGGGCAAATTAGCCGGCCAAACGAATAACGTTACTGAGGGTAGCGCCATCCGGAGAAACGGACCAGCCGCGCAGGCGCGATGGTTGCATGCCAAGGGACGTACTGGTAGGCTGGATGTAGCACCGTGGCCACGCGATCCGAAACGCGGCTGGACAGGGAAGAATGGGGAATGCCACTCATGGCCGCCGTTGACCTGCCGCTCTTCCCGCTCAATGTTGTGCTGCTCCCAGACATGATTCTGCCCCTCCATGTGTTCGAGCCCAGGTATCGCGAGATGATCGCCCGTTGCCTGGAAGTCGACCGGCGTTTTGGGGTCTGTTTGATCAAGGAAGGTCTTGAGGTAGGCGGTCTGGCCACCGTGTTCGAGGTGGGGACGGTGGCGGAAATCACCTCAATGGCGCTGCTCGACGACGGACGGATGAACTTGGTGACCGAGGGCCGCGAGCGATTCCGGCTCATCGAGCGGTTGCTAGACCGGCCCTTCCCGCACGGCCTGGTCGAGCTTTTGGATGAGCCGATCGGCGCGTCGGAGCAGCTGGAGAGCCAGGCGAACCTAGCACGGGATATCGCGCGCCGCTATGTGACCCTGTTGCTGAGCCAGGATGATCCGTCGAACATTACGGTCGAACTGCCGGACGACCCGGTTCAGGTGTCTTATCGGGTGGCGAACCTGCTTCAGCAGGTCCATCCGGCGCGGTCGGCCGAGATGCAGGGTCTCTTGGAAGCGGTGAGCGCCGAGGAACGTTTGCGCCTGGAGATCGCTATACTCGGACGGGAATACGCGATTCTGGAACGCATGAATCAGATCACCGCGCCGAAGCGGAAGCCCTATGACAATCTGAACTAGGACGCCGCCACCCTTCTATACTCTATTTCGGTATCGGGTCGTGTGGTTTGTCGGATCAGCAGGTCCGCGTCGCAAGCGGGTAGACTAATGGGAGAACTGGTCTGTACTAGGAGGGGCACCCGACCGGAAAACCTCGGGCTAAAGGGCGCCGCCGGCGCTGGGAGGATGGACGATGGCAAGCAGCGGGTATGGGCGGGCACGCCGCGAGAAGGCGCCGAAGCCGTTGAGCGTACCGGCATGGAGCGCGGCAATCGGGGCGATTATGGTACTACTCGGGTTTCTGGTGGCCAGCGCGTTTCTGGCGGGCTTGGGGATGATTTTGCTGTGCTGGGGTGTGCTTTCTTTTAGCTTCCTCTATCTGAGTCGGCGGCGGCGCGCGGCCCGAGCGAACGGATGAGTGACCGTCGGGCAGCTTTGCCTGCTGACGAGGTCGAGCGATACCGGGCTCAGTTTCCCACCCTGGCCCGGAAAACTCATCTGAACACGGTATCTTTGGGCCCCCTCTCGTCGCGATCCCGGGCGGGTGTTCTTGAGTTTCTCGATCTCTGGGAAGAGTTCGGCGCCTCCGCCTGGTACCGCACCTGGCTGGGAGCGTGCGCCGAGGCGCGCGAGCGCCTTGGCCGGTTGATTGGGGCTCCTCCGGAGCACGTCTCCCTCCATGGCTGTGTCTCGAATGCCCTGGCCTCCGCGGCCAATTCACTCGATTACACTGAGCGCGACGAGGTGGTGGTGGCCGATCTGGATTTCCCCACCATTCCTATCCAGTGGCTGAGCCGGGCGAGCCAGGGGATCAATGTACGGTATGCGACGAGCGATGATGGGATTACGGTCCCGCTCGACCGCTACGAGGCGCTGGTCAACGAGCGGACGGCCCTGATCGCGACCTCCCAGGTGTTCTTCACCTCCGGCGCCGTGCAAGATCTGGCGGCGTTGGCGGAAATCGCCCACCGGAAAGGCGCTCTGCTCCTGGTTGATGCCTATCAGGGCACCGGCCAGATCCCCACGGATGTTAGGGAATCGGGCCTCGACTTTCTGGTCACCGGAGGGCTGAAGTGGCTGATGGGCGGTCCCGGCCTGGCGTACCTCTACGCAGCCCCACGTCTGTTGGATGAGCTGCAACCGATCGGTTCCGGGTGGTTCGCGGCGGACAATCAGTTTGATTTCGAGCGCCGGGTGTTTACTTACAAATCCGATGGCCGGCGCATGGAGACCGGGACGCCGGCCATGGCGGCGGTATACGCGGGAATCGGTGGGCTGGAAATGCTGGAAGAGGTGGGGATACTCAGGGCGCGGGAACACACCCTCTTCATGGTGGACTACCTGGAGCAACAGGCTTTGGCTCGTGGCCTCACGCTTGGCATTCCCGCCCAGTGGTCTCAGCGCTCGGGGATCGTGACTCTCCGTATGGACGATCCGGCGCGCGTAGTGAAGCATCTTGCCGCGCGTGGGATTATCACGGATTATCGCCCGGGGTTGGTGCGGGTCTCACCCTTCTTCTTTACCACCACTGGCGACATCGACGTGTTTCTCGCCGCCCTGGACGAGATTTCGGCAGGCTGACCAGTCCGAAGGCCGCCTTCCTCGTTTGGCTTCGTCGTCCCAGAGGAATCCGAGGCGCCGTGGTGGAGACAAATTTGCGCCCGCCCCCTGTGCATAACGCCAGGACCGGCCGGCCACCGCATGTCTATACTGGGGCCCTAGCCGTCCCGGTAGGGGCGGAGGTGGTAGCGAGGATGGGTCGAGGGTAGACGCGATGATCAACTGGCGGGTGGCGAGCGTTCCGGCACTGAAACTCAACCCCATGGGTACGTTACGGGGACTCCGCTGGACCTCGCCGCGGGCCAGGGTTTTCCAGGGAGTCTCGGCGGCGCGGCAGGACTCGGTGCCGTGGACGTGGGCGGACCTGGGAAGAATCGTGCTCCTCACTGCCGTGCTCGCCACCAGCGCGGCTCTGGCCCTCGTGCTGCTGCGCCTCGGCATGTCCATTGGTTTCGCGGTGGCCGAGGGCATGGGCGTGGTTCGGTCCGGTACCTTCGACCATCTGAGCGCTGTCTACGGACCGTACAGCGCCGCCGGCACGGCGCTCTTGGTGGGCGGCACGTTGTATTGCGGCCTGTTCTACGCGATCCATAGGTACGGGCTGGCCCGCCACGGCCTCTCATGGGGCGCCGTTGGATTCCACCGTCTTGCCTGGGCGCGCGTGGGAAAAATCGCGGCGCTCTTTATCCCCATTACTTTGGGTGGCGCGGTGATCATGCGCCTGGAGGCAGCAATTCTGGGGCCGTTGCCCGCCAGTCCGCAGCCAACCATGTTGACTCGCGGGATGCCTGCCCTGCCGGGCAACTTCGCGATGCTGTTCCTGCTTTTAGTGGTGATCACGCCAGTTGTGGAGGAGACGTTTTTCCGCGGCTTTCTCTATAAGCTGCTCCGTAATCGGTTTCCCATCTGGGCAGCCGCGCCCATGACCGCCGCGGCATTCGCCGCCATACATGGGGCGCCCAGCCTCTTTCCGTGGTTGTTCTACATGGGCATTGTCTATACCATGCTGGCGGAACGGACGGGGTCGCTGTGGTCCAGCATTCTGATCCATGCCCTGGCCAACGGCTTGGTCACGTTCACCCTGGTGGTGGTTCTCTCCGGTTGGTAGGAACGTTGACTCGGGTTCAGGCGGTGGCCGCTGTCTCGTGAGCCGGGGCAGGGACCGCCTTGGCCGACATGCGCGCGGGCTGATACGCGGCGAACAGCGTGCTGACCAGCATCTCGGCTTCCCGCAGGTTGCGAACTCCCTCGTGGCGATGCACGTCGGCCCGCACCTTGGCGAAAAGGGCCTGAAACCATTCCGGGTGATAGGATGAGTCGGAGAGCCGCTCGCCGTAGAGCACCACTTGCTCACCGCGATCAGAACGAATCGAGAGTTGATTATCCTCGATCTTGATCGTGCCGCGCGTGCCGACGATCTCACCATCATTGGTCCGGTTGCTGGAGGCCCAGGAAAGCACAATCCGCCCGGTCGCATTCGGGAAGGAGAGGTCCAGTTCCGCCTCGTCCTCGACCGGAGCGTGGACCGGCTGCACGGTTCGGATGCGTGCCCGTACCGAGGTGGGATCGGCGCCAATCCAGCGGGCCATCAAGTAAAGCTGATGCCAGCCATGGTCAAGGACAATGCCGCCGCCGGCATAGCTGGGATCGGTTCGCCAGCGCGGCTGCCAACTGGCCACTCCCAGGGCACAGTCCGGCCGGAGGGTGCGGAGGGTGACGTGGCGCACGTCCCCAATCGCTCCCTCGGCCACGGCGGCGGTGACCAGGCGATGCAGATCAGACTGAATCCAGCTATTGATCGTGTAGACTTGGGAGCCGCTTTCGGCCTGCGCGTCGGCGATCGTATTGTAGTCGACGATTGAGGCCGCGAGGGGTTTCTCGCAGACGATCTGACCCACCCCGGCGGCGCATCCGGCCAGAATGCTGGGGGTGTGGTCGTGCGGCGGGGTACAGATGTCCAGGCAATCCACGGCGGTCTGGCGGAGCATTTCCACGCAGTTTTCATAGGCGCGGGCCGAAGGGGCGGCGGCCGTCGCGGCATCCCTCCGTTCCCGGCAGGGATCGGCGATCGCGACGATCTCGACCCCAGGGAGCGCTTGCCAGGCGGGGAGGTGGGCGGATTCAGCGATTCGACCATAGCCAACCAGGCCAACACGGTATGTCTTCGTGCTCATTCGTTTGTCGTGTCCTTCAGAATCTCGTGCGCCCTCGCCAGCACACGGCCTAGAATCTCAATGCCGCTCGCCGCTTGCTCATGCGTAATGACCAGCGGCGGATTTATCCGCAGGGCGGAACCACTGGGCATCACCAACAACCCTTCCCCCAGGAGAGCCGTGAACAGGCGCCGCATCTCCTCCCGGGCCAGCGGGGTGCGTCCCGCCTGGTCGCGAACCAATTCTATCCCCAAGAGCAGCCCCTTGCCCCGCACCTCGCCCACCACGGGCATATCTTGGGTGACTCGCCGAAGCTCCTTCAGCATGAAGTCACCGAGCTCGGCGGCATGCCGATCCAAGCGCTCCTCGCGCAGGACGCCAATCGTCGCCAGGGCGGCGGCGGATGCCAGGGCATTGCCGCCGTAGCTGGAGCTGTTGCCGCTCGGTTTGGCCCATGGTTCGGCCCGAGCTACTTCTTCCCGTGCCGCCACGCCGCTGATCGGGAAGCCGTTCCCGAAGCCCTTCCCCATGATCAGAATGTCCGGCTCGACCCCATCCTCGTGCATGAAACCGAAGAAGCGGCCAGTTCTACAGAAGCCCGTGATCATTTCGTCGACAATTAACAGCGCCTTGAGATCTCGGGCGGCTTCCTGTACCTCGCGCAAGAATCCTGCCGGAGGCACGATATTCCCCCCCCGCCCTTGCACGGGCTCCACGATGATTGCAGCGATCTCTCGATTACTTCCAT
>JANWHO010000106.1 GCA_025450375.1 Chloroflexota bacterium | reverse complement strand
CCGTAGCCGGTGCTGCCGCGTACGTTCGGGACGAAGACGGCGAAGCCCTGCATGGCGAGAAACTGGATGATCGGCATGGAGAACCAGGTAAAATCCGGGCGCTCCTGCCCTTGCGGGCCGCCATGGACGTAGTAGACGAGCGGGCGCTTCCCGGCAAAGCCCAGAGAGGCCGCCGGTAGGTAGAGACGGGCGGAGACCCTTAGCCCATCATAGGACACGAAGGAGGCATCCTCGCCGGCCGAAAGCCAGTCAGCGGGGATTCCCAGGATGCGCTCCCTGGTCAGTTGCGTGAGGGCGCTCCGGTCCTGCCCGGCCAGGGTATAGAGCTGGGTAGGGGAGGTCGCGGTAGAGAAGGATAGGGCATACCGATCCCCAGCCCTATCATAACGGGCCGACTCCAGAACCCCGTCCCGTAGGGCGCCGGCGCCGCAGATCGCTCCGGTAATCGTGAAGTGGGCGGCATCCTCGTCGAACGTGCCCTCGTAGCGCCAGGAGCACCCGTCGATATTGTAGCCCAACAGATAGAGATTTCCGTGCAAATGCTCTAGCGATTCCAGTTCGCCCACTCCCTGGTGCCGGGTGCCGGAGACCGAGACCGGGCGGAGATCCTGGGGATTGGCGAGCGGCATGTAGGCAAGGCCATAGGTATCGGAGAACAGGCTGGTCGTGATCAGGATTCCCCGATCCTGAGCGGTAAAGGCGGCGGATCCGAAGCTGTTGAGCGGCACCTGTTGACCCTCGGTTCGCTCCTCGATCGGCACCCCATATAGGACGGTTCGTTCGCCGGTGTCGGCCCGCCAGAGCGAAATCACCGTATCGCCGGTGGTATAGCCATCGGTGAGAATCGCCTTCGTGTGGTCCTCATTGACCCCAGCCACGAACGGCCCCCAGGGGCCGGCCCCCAGGAGCCGCGTCTCGCCGGTAGCCAGATTGCCCTGGTATGTCTCGATACGGGCCGCCTCGCGGGATTCGGCGCCGATATACACCAGGTTGGCGACCGGGTCGCATTCCCCCAGATGGCAGCGCGTTCCCTGGAACTTCCCTCCGAAGGCCGGCTCCGGATCGCCGCCCTCCAGGGGAATGGTGAAGGGCAGATAGTTCTCGTCGCCGTCCTGGTCGATCATCACCACGATCGTCTTCAACTCGGGGAAGACGTAAAAGACGTGCCCCCCAATCAGATGGGGGTTTTGCAGGGCGATCCGAGGCGGGAGCAACGGCTCGGGCACGCTGCCGTCCTGGTCCATGGCATAGAGACTCAGCCGCCCGCTCATATTGCTCAGGAAATACAGTTTGTCCCCGACCAACTGAGGGGTAAGGAAGAGACGCGCGCTCAGCAGTGAATCAATGCGCGGCATGGCTGGCCCTTTTCTTTAGGAATTGGGGATGGTGACATAGGTGTGAATAGTAGCCGTCTTTTCCTGCTTGGCCAGCCACTTCGTATAGTACGGCTGGGCCGTGGCGCTGGTTGGACGCTTCCCAAGCACCTCAATGATATGCCAGCCATAGGTGCTCTTCACCGGATTGCTGATCTGGTTGATCTTGAGCGAATACGCGGCCTTGTCAAAGGGCGCCACGGTCTGGCCCTTGCTGATAAAGCCCAGATCCCCACCCTTCACGGCGCTGCCGGTATCGGTGGAGTACTTCTTGGCCAGAGCGGCGAAATTGGAGCCATGGTCGGCCTGCAGTTCCTTGGCCAGCTTATTGGCCAGGGCTGTCTGGTTCGCCTTGAGGAGAATGTGCCGGACATGCAAATCGCACGGGCACGGCAAATCCTTGACCACGTAATCAATCACGTTGGTCCCGGTCGCCGCGTCGGTGATGATCTGGTTGACCACGTCGGCGGTAAAACCCTCGCTGGCGGTTTGCTGGGCAAAAGCGGCGGCGCCGCCCGCCTGTTGCTCGTACTGGCTCCGAAGGGACGCTACTTCCGCCTTGGTGGCGACCAGATGATGCTGCTGAGCAAACCACACCGCGTAGGCGGTATCGATGATGTTCTGCAAGGCTTTCTTTTGCTGCACGTGAAAGCTTTTCAAGCCGGCCGGCGTGGTGAGCTTCACGCCCTGCTGCGATTGCATGCTACTGGCAATCTGGGCGCTCTCCTGGTTGAACTCCTTGAGAGATACGCCTACCCCGTTCACCTCGGCGGCAAGCCCTGGCTTGCTGGAGACAGCGGTGGGCAGGACTACCGGAGTGGCGGTGGGCGGGGCAGTGGGGGCAGGCGTCGCGCTGGGACCGAGCGGTACAGTGGGGACGGCGGTAGGGGACGCGGCGCTCGTGTTATGGAAGTGATCGAAGCCGATCGCGGCCACCAGGGCCAACAAGGCCACCACCGCGAAAATCGGCACGATCCATGGGCTGAACCGGGAAGAAGGCTCCAGGCGCGAGCGTCGACCAGACCCATAGCCCACGCCAGGGGCGGGACGAGGACGGCGCACCGGTCGGGGGGTAGGCACGGCGCCGGCGTCATCCGGTCCGGTCGTGGTCGGGTTGTCGGCGGCGTCCAGGTGCTGGTCGCCGTCGTGCTCGTCAGACATGGTTGTTCCTCCAGGTGTCGGTGGTGTCGGGCGGCGCGACGCGTACAGCCAGCCGCCAAGTTGCGAGGTTAGTGTACCTGGCGCCCGTCCATCCGGCCAGCGGCGGGAAATACGGATGCGCCTCGTGTTCGTGGCCGAGTGCGCGCGGGTAGGGGCGCGGGCCCCTCAAATGTGCCCGTGCCCACGAATATGAGGCGCGCCCGGCACTGAAGAGGGCCGGCCCCCATATTGGGAGTGGTTTTGTGGGTTTTGGGTGGTGGTTCAGTCGTCCGTGGCCCAGACTAAGGGACAGGACTCAAGGTACTCTAGGGCGTCCTTGAGAGCGGCGCGGGGAGGAGACACATTATGGCCGAGGCGCGGCACATTGAGGCCGAGAAACAACCCGCTCTCGGGCGAGTAGAACAAGCGGGTGAACTTACTGATACAGAACCCGTAATCCCAGTACGACGCGCCGAGGCTCCGGCCTTCCCGAGCGGTCCAATCGATCCGCGCGGGCTAACTCCGCGGGCAATTCTGGCGCTGCAGCGTACCGTGGGCAATAGGGCAGTGAATGGCTTGCTACAGCGGTCGGCGGCACACGCGGCGCCGATGCCGCGCTCACTCCCCAGCCAAACGGTACAGAGGCAGCCCCAACCCCTCGCCGACGCCCCAACGGCGAAGTCCGACGATACCATGCTGACGGTGCAGACCGCCAGCCGCATGGTTGAGACCGCGTTAGGATATCTGTTTGATAACCAGCATTCCGGGCTGGAGCGGCTAGGCAAAGCGCTCCAAAAGAAAAAGCCCAGTACCAGTCTCGTCGCCACCCTGGCCGCCGCGGCGGTTGGCGCGGCCCTCGCGGCGGTGCTTGGACCGGTGGGACCGGCGGCGGAGGGACTGGTGTTGGCGGAGGACGAGGTTGGGCGCGGCCTGGTCAAGAAGGCTGCCGAGCTGATCACGGATAAGGCGGTCGAGACCGCCAAGGACGGTGTGAAGGAATACATCTCGGAATCCAAGAAGACCGACGCGATAGACAACTTCATCGAGTCGCAATCGCTGGCGATCAACAAAGCACGTGAGGCCGCGATCCAAACGCTTCTCTCGACGACTGACGGGTTCAACGCTCTCCCCAACGGACCCGCCGTACTGAAGGCGATGGCCAAAGCCATCGACGTGCGGGCCGAATCGGCCAACTCGCTGCAGATCGCGCATTCCGCCGGCGCGTGGGCCAGCCTCATCGCCGAGCCCGGAGATGACTCGAAGGCATGGGCGAACGATGATCAGGAAAATTACGCGGAGAAAGGCGCCCTCGAAATCGACGCCAGCGTGGCGGCACCCATCAAGGATTCAGGCGACATACACATCACCGGGTCAAATTGGCGGGGCATCAATAGGGAGACCGAACGTGTGTTGCGGGAACATGGCGGGGCGACGATCCAGGCCCTGGGAGTGAATCTACGCATTATCCTCGCGACCCCGGTCGGAGAAACCCGCTGCGAGATCCTCTATTCCCAACAAGGGAGCCCTATCATCCCCGAGAAGAGTACCCTCCAGAGCGTCATGGCCTGGTTGTTCACGGGGAAGATGAACCCCGCGCTCCTCGAGGAGGATAGGATAGCGGTAGTAAGCGGCGCCGCCGCCTTGGGATCCTACATGCTGCAAAAACCAGTATCAGAGCTGCGTTTTGATTGATGGCGCTAGGAGACCGCCCCGAGCGAGCAACGCATGCACCAGCTTCGGTGTCTTTGCTGCCATCCGCAGGACAAGTGACCGGTAATCGGCGGTACCGGCCACCGCCGCCGTATTCGCTGCCCGCAGGGTTTGGCTTTCACCGGCGAGCCGGACCACCAGATCGGGAAAGCGATAGCTGAGCGCCGCCACCAGACGGGCATAGTGAAGATCTCCGCACAGTTCCCGGGTGAGGTAGCGATCGTAGCCGGCCAGCGCGTCCGGCCCGGTCCTTAAGGCGGTCAACACGGCGGCGGCGGCGTGCCGTCCGCTGGCCAGGGCGTAGCTGATCCCTTCGGCGGTCAACGGATCGGCCAGCGCGGCGGCATCTCCAGCCAGGAGCACGCGTCCACGGAGGCGGGCGCCGCGCCCGCCGGCCAGAGGAATACGATGGCCCCTCTGGAGCAACACCGTACCGCCTCGCAGATCGACATGCACCGTGAGGAAGCGGGCGAGCGCGGCCCGTAAGTCTTGCTTGCTGTTCCCATGAAAGACGCCCAGCCCAACCGAGAGGTGCTCCGCCTTACCGAAGATCCAGCCATAGCCATCCTTGATGCAGAGCAGGTCCAGAAGCACGGCCTCCTGGTATCGTTCCTGGGCGCGATCGGGCACCGCCATTTCTACCTCGATCGCCGCCGCGACCCCGGTTGGCGGGGGAAATCCCGCCAGCCGGGCCGTGATCCCATTGGCGCCGTCGGCGCCGATTACGTACCGTGCCGTCACCGTGTCGGCCCCCGCCCGCACCCGCAACCGGCCGGCCGTCTCCTCGATGGCGGTCAAGGCAGCGCCGTCCCAGAGTTCGGCGCCGGCGGCCACCGCCCGCGCTACCAGATGGGCATCGAATCGGTCGCGCATTACCATCCCCACGGGCGCGGGCAAGGGACAGCGCACTTCTTGCTTGCCGCCAGGAACGAGCAGCGCGGAGGCGGAGGTCTCGACGGGAAAGGATGCAACCAACGGGGACGCGGCGCGGGCCCGCGCGGTGATGCCGCCGCCACAGGGCTTATAGCGGGGAATGCGCGCCTTTTCCAGCAGCAACAACCGCGCCCCACCCAGAGCCAGAACGTGAGCGGCGCTGGCCCCGGCGGGACCGCCCCCGGCGACTATAACATCATACATGGCCCTACATGTCTCCTCATAGTCGAACCCTACCCGCGGCCATTCAAGGATGGGCATATGTCGGTACGGACAATGATACTCTACCGTACCGCCGCGATCGCGAGGCGAAACGCGCGAAGCTAAAGCAGGGACCAGAGCTCCAGTTTTCCCGATTGCCGCCGATGTATATCTATACGGGATAGAAGAGGGCCGAATACCTCGCGATAGGCAATGGCAGTTCCCTGGATAGCGCGGCGAAAGGATCATAGAGTGAAGTGGCTTGGCAATCTACGCATGGCGCCGAAACTGGTCGGCAGTTTCGTGTTGGTCGCTTTATTGGCTGGCATCATCGGCGGGGTTGGCCTCCAGGGAGTGCGCAACCTTCAGGACAAGATACGCTGGAATACCCAGGTCGCCGCGCCTGGCCTGGTGGATTTGCTTCAGGTGCAGAGTAATATCAACTTCGGCATCCGCGCCACCCGCGGGGTGATCCTCGCCAGCACCCCCCCTAAAATCGCCGATGTCAGCGGCGATGCCAGGGCCTCCTGGGCCGCCACTCAGCAATACCTTCAGCAGTATATCGCCCTCCCCGCCCTCAATCCTCACGCGGCGCAAGTAGCGGTCCGCCTGCGACAGAACCTGCAACTCTGGATCTCCCGCAGCCAGGAGGTTCAGCGCCTCGGGGCCCTGAATACTCCGGCCGGCGATGCCGCCGCGACCAAGCTTTCGCTGGGCCCGGAGGCGGACGCTATCGATCTGATGACCCCGGACCTGGCCGAGTTATTGGCCGCGAATCAGCTAGCGGTAACGACCAGCGGCGCGGATGCGCAAAGCGCCGGGAATACCTCGTCCACCGAGATTCTGATCGCGCTGATCGTGGCCATGCTCGCGGCCATCGGTCTTGGTCTTCTGATCGCCCGCTCCATCGCCCGCCCACTGGCCGAGGTACACCGGGCCGCCAAGAGCGTGGCCACGATCTGTATCACCAATCTCAGCCAGGGAATGAAGGCCCTGGCCCAGGGTGATCTGACCGTGGCGGCCCATAGCGGAACCACGCCGCCTACCTACAAGAGCGCCAATGAGATCGGGCAGACCGCCGACGTAGTGCGGGAGATCATAGACCGGGTGGTGGAAACGATCGGCGCCTACGAGCAGGCACGGGCCGAGCTCCACGGCTTGATCGGCCAGGTTGCCTCCTCGGCCCAGGAAGTAACCAGCGGCGCCGGGCAACTCTCCAGCGCCACGACGCAGATTGGCGAGGCCGGAACCCAGGTGGCGCGCGCGATCGAGGAAGTAGCCCGTGGGGCCTCAACCCAGAGCAGCAACGCCGCCGCCGCCGTGGGCCATATGCATGACCTGAGCGCCACCGTGACTCTGGTCGCCGAGGGAACCACCGCCCAGACGGCCACCATGACCCAGGTGGACCAGGCGCTGGGCGATCTGCGAATCGCCCTTGGCCACACCACCGAAAACGCCACTAGCGTCGCGGCCACCGCCGATCACGCGGCGAGCACTGCCCGCGATGGCGGCACCGCGGTCACCCAGACCCTGGCCGGAATCGAGCGCGTCCGCGCCACCGTCCTCACCAGCGTGGATCAAGTGGAGGCTCTTGGCCGGCGCAGTCAGGAGATTGGCGAGATCGTGGCCGCCATCGACGACATCGCGGCCCAAACGAACCTGCTCGCCCTCAACGCGGCGATCGAGGCGGCCCGGGCCGGTGAGCACGGCAAGGGCTTCACCGTGGTGGCGGCCGAGGTGCGGAAACTGGCCGAGCGGAGCAGCAATGAGACCAAGGAGATCGCGGGCCGGATCACGGCCATTCAGCAGCAGGTGACCGAGGTGGTTTCGGCCATGCACGCGGGACGGGAGGCGGTCGAGCACACCGTCACCCTGGGCCAACAGGCCCACACCGCCCTGGAGAGTATCCTCAGCAGCGTGGCCGAGGCGCACCGGCAGGCACAGGCGATCACGACCGCGATCGGCGGGATGACCAGCAGTGTCTCCGCTGTCGGGACCGCCGCCAATCAGGTGGCGGCGATCACCCAGCAAACCGCCGAGGCGACGGTCAGGATGCGCGCCGGGGCCGAGCAAGTGGAAGCCGGGATCGGCAGCATCGCCGCCGTGAGCGAGGAGACCGCCGCCGGAGCCGAGGAAGTCAGCGCCTCGACCCAGGAGCAGACGGCCAGCGTCCATGAGATGGCGACCGGGGCCCAGCAACTGGCGGAGGTCGCGCGGAAATTGCATGAGGCGGTCGGGCGCTTCATTCTCGAGGAACATAGCAAGACCGAAAGCCCTACTGCCCAGCCTACCGTCCGGCGTACGCGGCACGCCGCCTGATCATTTGATGACGAAATCGCCCGACTGACGACACCGCCTGGGAGCGCGAGCGTCCCGCTCGCGCTCCCAGGCGGAACCTATTCAGCCGAGCCTGGCCCCGCAATCCATGCAAAAGCGGTGGCCGGGCGGGTTGGCGGAGCCGCAGGTGGGGCAGGGGTTCTCGCCCTCGGTGAGCAGGTGCGTCTCGGCGGCGGGGACCGGCGGCGGCGCCAGGGAGACCTCTACCACGTCCTCATCCTCGTCCCACTCATTCTCCATGGAGGGATCGGGACCGCCCTCGGCTTGGGGGGCCAGCAGCCGTTCAAGGCGTTCGTTCTGTCCCGCGATCTCGGCCATCGTCCGCTCAACCGCCGCGAACAGGTGATCCAGGCTTGAGGGCGGCAAGGTGCGGGTCTGCCACAGCTTGAACATTTCCTCACCGATCTGGGCGCGCAATTGCAATGCCTGGGCGCGCAATTCCGCCAGGGCGCGCCGCTCGGCCTCCAGCCGCCGCTGGCGGGCCGCCGCCGCCAGGGCCTGCGAGGCTACCTCGGTCATCTTGCTCGCCGCTTTCCCGACCAGATCCTTGCCCTTATCTTGGCCTGGCATCGTCAGATCCGCATCCCGCACGACGGACAAAAATCAGCGCTTCCCGGTACCGCGGCATAGCACTCCGGGCACTCGCGCGCCGCCCGTTGGACCCGTGGCGGCGGAGCGAGCGCCGGATCGGGAACGTGCCGCCAACCCGCCGCGGGCGTGGGCAGCGCATCGGCCTGGGGGTTTGGCGGCGGACTGATCGGGGCAGTAGGCGCGGCATAGGGAGGCGAGAGGAGTGGCCCGGCGTGGGGAGGGTAGGAGAAGGCTGGGTCAGGGGTCGGCGGGAGACCGGGGGCGTCATAGGGTGATACCGGGGGAAGGCCCACCCCGGGCAGTGGTACCGGCATGGCCGCGCGCGCCTCGATCAGCTCGTGCAGTACCTGCTGGTACTCGAGGTTGAGTCCTTCGATTCGCCGGCAGGCATTGGTGAGGGCGTCGTCGTTCCCCACGCCGCCGTTTTTCCAGCGTTGAAAGGTCAGCTTCCCCAACTCGGCGGTGGCATCCTCGATCTGGCGCCGCAGTCCTCCCTGGCGTACCTCCAGGGCCCGGACCCGCGCGGCGCCCTGAACCACGCGCGCGGCCTGGTTCCCCGCCTGAGACATTCGATCCTGCGCCCGGTCGATCATGTCGACGGCTCGTTGAAAAAGATCCATGATCGGCCTTAATCGATGCCCACCAGCACCGCCGTGGTATTATCGTCACTGCCTTTTGCCAGGGCATTCTCCACCATCGATCGGGCCAGGTCGCGCAGGGTCGGCTCCGCCGCCGCCATCTCGGCATCCCAAACATCATGGCGCATGGTTTTCCAATAGCCGTCGGTGCAGACGAGCAGGCGTCCGCCGGGCTCCAGCGGCTGGAGGTACCAGTCGAACGCTTCCTCTACCCGCTCCTCCCCGATTGCATGGAGAATGACATTGTTCCCAAAGGCGGTGTAGGCGGCATCGGCGCTCAGGAGGCCGGCGGCCACCTGCTGCTCGATCAGCGATTGATCGCGGGTAATCTGGGTCACCGCACCCGAGGGGGCGATGTAGTAGGCGCGGCTGTCCCCGATATTCGCGATATAGGCGCACTGGCGATAGACCACGGCCACCACCAGGGTGGCGCCCATTTCGCCATGGGTCTGGATCTCCTCCAGTACCTTGCTGTTCGCCTCGGCCACCGCGCTGCGAATCACCGTCTGAATCTCGACCTCTTCCTTGTCGGTCTCCGCCTCGGTGTGCAGGAGATGGAAGACGCTGCGCCCCACGCTGTTGACAATCATCTTACTGATCAGCCCACTGCCGGGCGCGTAGCCGCCCATCCCATCGGCCAAGACCACGACCCCGAACATATCGCTCTTGGAGTCGAAACAGCCGCCCACGGACGCGGTCCAGTAGCTATCCTCGTTGGGATGGTGTGGCCCCTCGGCGCTGCACGCTCCCACCTCCAGGGTCATGCCGGCGCTCCCAAATTGCTTCCGTGGGCGCACCAGATGATAGAAGGCGCCGTTCTCGCTGAATTCCTCCGTCTCTCCCTTGGCCTCGGTAGTCCGGGCGAGTACCAATCGGCGTTGCCGCAGCGGGGCGCCACAGTCCATGCAGAAGCGCTGGCTCTCCCCGTTTCCCGTGCTGCCGCACGACCAGCAGCGCTCGTACGCGCGCGTATCCTCCACCTCGTAGAGCTCGGCGTCTACTACCGGCACGGTGCCGCCCAGGAGGGCGGATGCCTCCTCGGGGCGGAGGATGCCGGTGACCACGTAACGGCCGCCGATCGTCTCACCCACCGAGGGAACCTGATCCGGGCCGGACAGAATGATGGTGTCACCCTGGGCGGGCGGCGCGGCTTCGGCGCCCTCATCGGCCGGCGTCTCGGCAGGACCGGCCGCATCCTCGATGGGCGCTTCCGGCGCCACTGAATCGGCGGCCGGGGCGTCCGTGAGCGGGGCATCCACGGCCTCGGGCGCCTCCGCGGCATCCTCCGGAGGCGCGGGCGCTTCCGCCGGGGCTGAATCGGCGATTCCCTGCCCGATCTCCTGCTCGTCCGGCGGCTCGGGAGCCGGTTCAGGGGCAATGCTCTCCGGCTGGCCGGCCGGGGGAACATCCTCGTCCGCATGCTCGGACGGCGCCACCGGCGCCTCGGCGTTTTGGGCGGGCGGCATCTGCTCTTCCGGCTCGGGGCTGTTCATTGGTTCTCCGGTGCTGCTGGTGGTCGGTAACTGTTCATCGATCGGCGCGATGTCTCCGGGCGGCCCCGGCACGGCCGGAGGGGCGACCCCATTGGGTAACGGCTTTTCCGGGGTGACGGAAGGGCCGGCCCGGTTGAACAGGCGCTTGAGCATCCCCATTATGGATTCCGCGGGAGGATCATGAAAAACGCCCCAGAATACGATCGGGATGCGTGTGGCCCAGGCTGTCCAGATGCATCACCAGCAATGCCTTGTTAATCGGATCGCCGATTCCCAGCGCGTTGGGATCGGTTGCCGGCGGCGGTGCTTCGTTGTACTGGATCTGGCCCGAGATCCCAGGGTAATGGACACGGGCGATCGCGGCGCGCAAGCTCGCGCGGGTCACCGAGGCAGCCCCCGAGGAGCCGGCGGCATCGTGAATCGCCTGGCCGACCAGTTTGACCGCGTCGTAAAACAAGGCGGCCTCCGAGGAGACGCGCGCGAATCCATAGCCGCTGGGCTTCCCAGCCGCCTGGAAGTGTTGGCGGTACTCGCTCTCCATCAACTGGATCCGCGCGGCACCAGGGCTGTGGGCGGGCAGCAGGCTGAATTCATCGGGATAGAAGTAGCCGGTGAACCGGTAGCGCCCCTTGTATACGTTTCCGTAGGCGATAAACTGCGCCGGGTCGTAGAAGGCATCGTCGCTCAGGACGGTAGTACGGCAATAGGGGCCGGCTTGCACACTGGCCGTGCAGCCCCCGAGCGTATCCATCGCCTGTCCCAGGCGCAGCGCGTCGCTGGCCCGCCCGGAAAAAAAGATCAGATTCGGCGGACTTGGCTGGAAGAGGGGTTGGATCAGGCTCTGATACTGAGCCGCTGTCGTGGCGTCCGCCGTGTAGTTCTCTTGCACCAGGGCAACCTTGCTCCCTATGTCGGTAGTGAAAATGGTAGCCAGACCATTACTATAACTATCGCTGGGATCGCGGAACACGACTACTCGGGGATGCGCCACGCCCGCCAAAAACTGCTTGTTCGCGTATTTGGCCAGATCCTGGCCCTGCACCACGTCGCTGGGCACTGCCCGGAAGAAATAGGTGCTCCCGTTCAGGCTGGGACTGCTTGAGGTGGGACTGAGCTGCGGGATCCCGTTGTTCGCCAGGTACGGCTGGGCGGCCTTGGTCCGGCTGCTAAACGAGAAGCCGAGAAAGGCGAGCATAGTGGCATCCGACGCGGCGGCCTTCGCCGCGTCGGCCGCTCCGCTGGCCCCGCTGGCATCGTTCCCCAACTCCAGCACCAGCTTCCGTCCCGCGATGCCTCCGGCCTGATTGATCTCATCCTGCGCTGTATAGGCGCCCTGCAAGGCGAAGCGCCCCACCGAGATGTCCACCCCATTGAACGAACTGCCGATCCCGATCTTCCAGTAGGGCAGGCCGCTGGAGAGGATGCTGGCATTCTCGATGTAGATCTGGCTTTCGGCGTCCGTCTGGTCGTTGGTGGACGCTTGCTCATAGAGTTGCTCGGCCCGCGTGATATTGCCGTTCCGCCATTGCACCGAGGCATCGCGCTTCGCCTTGGCCCAGGCGGCCACATCGGCGGCGCTTTGCCCGCGCCCCGTGGGATCGACATCGAACGCCACCGTGCCCATGCTGATCGAGCCGGTGGGCGGGAGGGTGGTCGCGCGCTGCTCGTAGATCACCGCTCCGGTGCCCACGCCAATCAGGGCCGCCAGCACCACCACGCCGGCCACCAGTTTGCCGCGGACCGTGGAGAGCACTCCTTTGGGCGTGAGGAGGGCGTCCACGTCGGCCTTCATCTGGGCCGCCTTCTGGTAGCGATGCTTGAGATCGTTCTGCAACGCCTTGTTCACCACGCGGACAGTCGGCTCGGAAATCTTGGGGTTAATGCTCCGGATTGGGGGGTACTGGAAAAGCGGCTCGACCCCCTGGGGATTCCGTCCGGTCAGCAACTGATGCAGGGTGGCTCCCAGGGCATAGAGATCGGAGAGTGAGGTTTCCTGACCGAGAAACTGCTCCCGCGGGGCATAACCTGGGGTGCCCATGGCATCGGACACCTTGTTCTGACCTGCCTTGGCGGTGCCCTGGCGGAACTTATGCGAGGCCACCCCGAAGTCCACCACCCGCACCCGGTTGTTGGCGTCGACCACAATGTTGGCGGGCTTGATGTCGCGGTGGATCACCTGCGGATCCAGATCCTCCAGATAGGCAAGGACGGAAAGGACCTGGCTGGCCCATTCAAGGACCAACTTCTCGGGCAGACCCTTCCCGCCCGCCGCGTCCAGCTTCTTTTGCAGATCCTCGCCGCTCACGAACTCCTGCACGATAAAATGCGAGCCCGCCTGGGTGAAGAAGTCGCTGATCGTGGGGATGTTGGGGTGGCTCATCTGCGACAGCGTCTTCATCTCTTCCTGGAAGGCGCTTTCGGCCTCGACTCGCTCGGCATCGGTGGTGTAGGTGGGGAGCATTTGCTTGATCACCACCGGCTTATTGTTCACCCGCGTGTCGTGGGCCAGATAGATACTGCCCATGCCGCCCTTGCCCAGGGCTCGGTCCACCACGTAGCGGCCGGCATCGCCAATCCGCACCCCTGGGCCGAGCGCGAGTCCGGTGGTGGGCGGGACCGGGGCCGTTCCCTTCGCGGTCTGGGTTGATCCGGCCGGCGTTCCGTGGGGAACCTGGCCGGAGACGGGAGGAGGCGGAGGCGGGTGGGCGATTGGGCCGGGAGTGGACGGCGCGGACGGAGGAGGCAGCGGCGTTTGCCCAATGCCGTGGGTAGTCCGCAACGGTTGGGTCAGATTGATCCCGCAGCCGCTGCAGAACTTGCTGGTATCCGCGTTCACGGCCCCACATTGTGGGCAGGTCAGGGTTGCCATAACCTACACCTACTCCCCGCCGCCGTCAGGCCGCGGCCTTGTTCCCCCGCCGCGCTTGGTTAGTGAATGGTCACCTTGGTATTGAAGGCGCCGAACGCGAGGCTGTCACCGTCGTGCAACTCGACCGGCTGATTGTATTCCAGGATCTTCCCATTGACGAAGGTACCATTGGTACTGCCCACGTCGGTAATGGAAAAGGTATCACCCGTACGCTGGATCCGGGCCTGATGGCGGGATACTCCCAGATCGGGGGCGGCGCCTCCAAAGGGAATCAAGTCCAACTCAGGATGCCAGTTTTGCGCCACGTCGGATCGGCCCACGTTGGTGATCTCGCTTGTCACGTCATGCTGGCCGCCGGTAGCGAATACCAGGGTTAACACCGGGGTCGAGGCGGCTGGGGCGGCTGGGGCTGAATCGGCGGGCGCGGACGGGGCCGCCACATCAGCGGGATCGGCGGCGGGAGGCGCGACATCGGCCGGAGCTCCGTCCGGGGCGGTATCGGGGGGCGCCGGCGTCTGGTTGGGCGGGTTATCGGCGGGTAGTTGATCGATCAGCGATTGAGCCTGGGCACTCGCGTCGGCCGCTGCTTGATCGGGACCGGCGGTGGTGGTCTCGCCCTGAGTCTCCGGCGCCTCAAGCGGGGTGCCGCAGTGCTCACAGTAGGCCATGCCGGGCAGATTTTGGGTGCCGCATTGCGGGCAGGTGATCATCGGGCTGTTCCCTTTCTACGCCACGACCGGCGGATACGCCGATAGCCGCGTCCCCGCCCCCAACGGAGCGTTCCAGGCCGCGGCGGGATGGACCCTGCTCTCACGCGCCTTGCTCGGGCCCCTGTGAAGGCAGCACCAGCTTCCGGGTACCGCTGGTGAGCTTCTTGGTGGCCGAGGAATCGGAGATCGCGGTTGCCGTGCCGGCGTCATTCAGTTGCAGGCGCATGGTGTTGACCGTTTGCTGGATAAAGTTAGGATCGGCGCCCACCTGTTCCAGCCGCTGTTGCAAGATATTCAGCTTCTGGGTCGCGGCGGGCACGTCACCGGCCTGGGCCGCCTGCAAGAGCTGCGTTTGCGCGGTCTCCACGGCGGCGTGATCGATGTACTGCTTGACGGCGGGATTCATAGGCGGGAAGCCGGTGGTATCGGCGAGCTGAATCGTAAAGTCATCGGATCGGGCTTCCTGCTCCCGTTGCGGCGGCTGATCATAGAGCAGGGAGAGCGACGCCACCTGAAACTCATTGGCGAATCCGGCCCCACCCTCGTAGATATACTCGATCAGGAGGGTCATCCCCTCTTTCTGAATATCCCCCAGTTGCACCTGGGTGTGGCGATTGGTGGGAGTAACCGGGACGAAATCAAACGACTTCAACTCGGGGCTCACCTGGTGGATCCGCTTGGGGCGGAAGCGCTGGCGGTAGTCCATGCTGAGCACGGCGTTGGTGATCACCGTGGACTGCACGGTGACCAGTACCTCGCGGAAGAAGTCGCCCACGTTCTCCGCTCGCTCGATATATTCGGCGATCCCACGGGCGCTGCGCGCCATCTCGTTCAGGAGGCGGCCATTATAGTCGCCCCCGATCCCCCCCAGCATCAGGGGAATCTGGGTCTGCTCGGCCAATTGATAGCAGCGGTCCTCGTCGTTGGTCTGGCCATCGGTCAAGACCACGATCTTCCGGACGGCGCTCTGGGCGGGGAGGGCGAAGAACTGCTGCTGCGCGGCGGCGATTCCGTCGCCCATCAGGGTACCGCCATCGGCGCGCAAGTTACGGATCGCGTTGAGGATGCGGCTCCGGTCGCCGCTGATCACCGTGGCGGGAACGAGGATCTGCACCCGATCGGAGAAGGCGATCAGGCAGATGGCGTCTCCATCCTGGAGCTGGCTGATCACATTGGTGGCAGCGGCTTTGACCAGATCGATCTTCTTCTGGCTGAAGGCGCCGGAGATTTGACCGTCCATGCTGCCGCTGGTATCGATCACCAAACCGATCTGCACCTGCGGGCGGGCTTGCACGGTCGCTTCGGGGCGGATCCGGACGGCAGCATAGTTCGCGGCGGGCGAAGCGACGGGAATCTGGGCATAGGCGGACGTGATCTCAAGCGTGGTAGGCATGGAAGGCTTGCTCTCCTTACAGGCGGCGAGACCTATCCCCGGCCGAATGCCGGTACAACGGTGGTACGGCGGTCACACGCGACCACGCCCACCCGGACTCCAAGGTTTGCCCAACCCATCACGCACTCCCCGCCACCTGGGTGAGCCACGCGCCAGCGGGCGCACTGATTATAACATACCCCTCTGTTCAAGCCATGCAGGCGTGCATTGGGCACGGACTACGACAACGCACGCCGCGGTCGCCTCTACCTCGATTACCGGTGTAAACCTTGCGACACGGGGCACCGATAGAGGCCGATCCTCCCGTACACTGGAGGACATGACCACTCTCTATCACCTCCGCGGCTACCTGCGGCGTCATGTTGGGGGGCTGATCCTGGGGTTCCTCCTGGTGATCGCGGCCAACGCCGGCGCCTTGCTGGGACCGTTGATCCTGGGCCAGGCCATCGATACCGTGCGCCAAAACGGCGTACACGGTTCGCTCGTGCGTTCCGCCGCTCTGATCGTCGCGGTGGCGTTGGGGCAAGGGATGTTCGCCTTTGGCTCCCGCTATGCCGTGACCGCGGTATCCCGGCGTATCGAGTATGAACTGCGGAACGACATCTTCGCCCACTTCCAGAAGCTCGAACTGATGTTCTTCCAGCAACGGAAGGTGGGGGATCTGGTGGCGCGGGCGATCAACGACCTTTCGGCCGTTCGCGCCTTACTGGGGCCGGGGCTGGCAAGCTTGTTCAGCACCTCGGTGGGGTTCGTGGTGACCGTCTATGTGATGGCCCGGATCGATCTCCGCCTCACCCTCTACGCCGCCAGCGTGCTCCCTCTGGTCAGCCTGATGTTCATCGTGATTGGCCGGCGGAGCGAGCGCCGCTTCAAACGAGTGCAGGACCAGTTCGGGGCCATTTCGGCCCGTGCCCAGGAAAACTTCTCCGGGATCCGAGTGATCAAGGCGTATGTGCGGGAAGAGGCCGAGATCGCGTCGTTCAGCAGGCTGAATGGGGAGTATCGGCGGCGCAGTATCTCCTATGCCGCTATCTCCTCGCTGATGTGGCCCGCGATGTCCCTGGTCGCGGGCACGGCGGTGGTGGTGCTGATCTGGCTGGGCGGGAATGACGTGATCGATCACCGGATCTCGATCGGCCAGTTCGTGCAGTTCAACGCCTATATCGGCCAGTTAGCCTGGCCGATGATCGCCCTGGGCTGGGCCTTCAACCTGTTCCAACAGGGCGCGGCCTCCTGGCAACGGATCGAGGAGGTGCTGGAGTATCAGCCGGAAATAGCCGACCGCGAGGATGCGGAGCCGATCACGGAGATTATCGGGGCCGTGGAGTTCCGCCACCTCTCCTTCGACTACGGGGCGGGCGAGGTGCTGCACGATATCAGCCTGCGGGTGGATCCCGGCCAGACCGTGGCCATCGTCGGTCCCACCGGCTCCGGGAAATCGAGTCTGGTCAACTTGATCCCCCGCGTGTTCGAGGCTCAGGAGGGCCAGGTACTGATCGATGGGGTGGACGTGCGGCGCATCCCGTTGCGGGTGCTCCGTCGGGAGATCGGCTACGTGCCGCAAGAGACCTTTCTGTTCTCCGAGCCCCTGGCCGGCAACGTAGCCTATGGAGTGGAGGAGACGGACCTGGCCCAGGTGATGGCGGCCGCCGAGGTGGCCCAACTCTCGAAGGACGTGGCCGACTTCCCCGGCGGCTTTGAAACCATGGTGGGCGAACGAGGGGTGACGCTGTCCGGTGGCCAGAAGCAGCGGGCGGCGATCGCCCGCGCCGTGATCAAGAATCCGCGCATCCTCATTCTGGACGACTCGCTGTCCAGCGTCGATACCTATACCGAGGAGGAGATCCTCCGCCGCCTCCGCGGGGTGATGGCCGAGCGGACCTCGCTGATCATCTCGCACCGCGTCTCCACCGTCCGCGGGGCCGACCTGATCGTGGT
>JANWHO010000105.1 GCA_025450375.1 Chloroflexota bacterium | reverse complement strand
TTCTGGATCCGCCATGCCAGGGCTGGCGTCTGGAGGAGGGGACGCCACAGCCCTGGTTGCCGGACGCCGAGGGCCGGTTCCACAGCGCCCTGGGAGTTACTTTCCAGTTCGAAGGCATGCGCCTGCGCGTGCTTGACAACCGAATGCGGCCAATTCCCTTCCGCCATGAGAAGACGTCCGCGATGGCCAACCACAGGCGCGAGCTTGAGCGACAGCGCCAAATGCAAGAGCAAGAGATTGAGCGGCAGCGCCAAATCATTACCGAGCGAGATGCCAGAATCCAGCGCCTGGAGGCGGAGTTGGCCGCGCTCCAAGGCAACAACGACGACTAGCCTTCTCGGAACACTGCCCGCGTCGCGTTGAGTGTGGCCTCGATATGAGGCGCCTCGATCCCATAGTGGGTGACCATTCGCATCAGCGAACGGTCGAACTCGGAGGCCAGCACGCCCCGCGCCGCCAGACCCTCGAGGATCGTCATTGGCGAGCGACCGCTTTGACTCACGCTAAAGACCACGATGTTGGTCTCCACGCTGGCCAGATCGAGAGTGATTCCGGGAATGGAGGCCAGGCCCTCGGCCAGGCGGCGGGCCAGCGCGTGGTCCTCGGCCAACCGATCCACCATGTGATCGAGGGCATAGAGGGCGCCGGCGGCAATGAGCCCCGCCTGGCGCATCCCGCCGCCCATCATCTTCCGCCAGCGGCGCGCCCGATCGATCCAGTCCGCGTTGCCGCACAATACGGAGCCGACCGGGGCCGCCAGCCCCTTGGAGGCGCAGAAGGTGACGCTGTCCACATCCTCGACCAGAGCCGACGCCGGCACACCCAGGGCAACGGCCGCGTTGAACAAGCGGGCGCCGTCCAGATGGACGACCAGGTCATTCTCGCGCGCCAGCTCACGCACCTGGCGCATATAGGCGGGACGGAGTACCACCCCGCCCCGGCGGTTATGGGTATTCTCCAGACAGATCAAGCGGGTGTAGGGATTGTGGAAGTCGGTGCGGTCACGGAGCACCGCCTGGATGCCGGCCAGGGGCAGAGTACCGTCAGCCTCCGTGGCAACCGTGCGGACCTGTACGCCGGCCAGGGTAGAGGCGCCTCCGACTTCATAGTGGAGGATGTGCGCCTGATCACCCACCACGATCTCGTCACCTCGGGTCGCATGGGTGAGCACGGCCACCAGATTACCCTGGGTGCCGCTGGTGACGAAGAGGCCCGCCGGCTTCCCCAGCAGTTCCGCCGCCCGCGCCTCCAGGCGGTTAATGGTGGGATCCTCGCCGTAGACATCATCGCCCAGTTCCGCCTCGTACATGGCGCGGCGCATCTCGGGCGGGGGCAGCGTCACCGTATCGCTGCGCAGGTCAATGATCTCGCTCACCGGTCGGCCCTTCCTTTTTGGGTGCGTCAGGAGAGCGGATGGCTGCCCTCCCGGAGATGATTGTAACGGGTTAAGCGCCCTTGGCAGGCAAAGACTATGCCGGGACGGAGGCCACCGCATCCTCCAGGCGCTCTAGATCCCGACGCGCGCCCAGGCGGAGGAAGATGGCTTGTGCTTCCTCCCACCGCTTACGAGCCCTGGCGGAGTCCGCCATCCCGACATGGAGCAGCCCCTCCAAATGCAGCAACCGCGCCTCGGCGTAGGGATACGGCATGGCCCGCGCCAGGGCGATCCCTTCCTCCAGGCTGCTCGCGGCGTCCTCCCAGCGTTCCCGGCGCAGCGCAATCATGGCGCGCACCCGCAGCGCCTCCACCATTGCCAGCCGCATGTTTTCGGGCCGGGCCCGGGCGAGCGCCTGCTCCACGGTATCGGCGGCCAGGTCCATCTGGCCCAGTTCCAGATGGGCCCAGGCCAGAACCGGCAGGAACATGGTGACGTCGCACTCCTCTATGTCCGTCCGGTCGAGCAGTGGGATCAAGCGGTTATGGGCGTCGTTCGAACGTCCCTCCAGGATGTCGATCGTGGCCATGGTGACGGCGGCCCATCGCAGCGCCTGCAAGTCCCCGCTCCGTTCGCTCAGCTCGATTGCCTCCTGGACCACCGCGGCCGCGGCCGGCAAATTGCCCTCGGCCAGGGACAAGCGCCCCAGCAAGATCAGAGAATAGGCCGAATACCACGACCGATCCACCTCACGGCTCAACGCCGGCGCCCGATCCAGATCGGCATGGGCTGCCGTCCAATCGCCATCCAGGACCGAAAGCCAGCCGCGTACGGCCAGGGTCAATGACAGACTGGCTGGGTTTGCCAATTGTTCGCCAACCGCCACGGCGTGATCAATAGAGCGTCTGCCGGCCGCGAAGTCGCCCCGCAACGCATGGATATAGGCAAGGTCGCGAAGGGTCGACAGCAGTCCAAGATAGTCACCCACCGCCTCAAGGAGGGGAAGGACGTCTTGGCCCGCCTGAAGCGCCTCCTCAAGCTGCCCGAGTAGTTGCAGCAGGTTCGCCCGATTCGAGGCGGCCCGCGCCAGTGTGCGATCGTCGCCGCCGGCACGGGCAAGTTCAGCCGCGTGATTGACGGCAACCAACGCCTCGGCGTAGCGTCCGGTGGTGATCAGTAGCGCTCCCACCGTCAAGTGGAGTGCCGGGATGACTGAGAACGATCCGATCCGCTCAAGATGCCCCAGTAGCGACCGCAGATGGGCAATACCGTCTTCCGGAGTGCCGCGCTGGGCATGTCCTTCGGCGATGGCCAGCGAGACGCGCCCCAGGCTTTCCATATCCCCCGCGGCCTGATACCAGCCCAAGGCGGGTGTGAGCATCCTCATCGCATCGTTGTAGCGTCCCATGGCGCCAAGGATCCCGCCCAACTTCTCCCGGAGCCGCGCGGCCTCCGCCATGCGCCCCAGGGTCTGAAGCTGATCGAGGGTCTCGCGGTAGCGGCTCTCCGCCGCGCCCGCCGCGCGCTGACTCCAGGCATGGTCGCCCGCCTGCTCGAGATAGTGCACTGCCTTATCCGGCTCGTCGCCGCGAGCGAAATGGTGGGCGAGCTGCTCCGCCGGGACGCCGGTGGGGAGGCGCTCCAGGGCCTCGGCCAGACTGTGGTGCAGCGCCGCGCGCTTCGCGGCGCCCATGTCGGCCTCCACCACCTCACGGATGACATCGTGGGTGAACTGATACCCATCGTTCCCATCCTCGATCAAGAGACGCGACCGGCAGGCCGCCTCCAGCCCAGCCAGCACACTCTCCCCTGCCTGGGCCACCGTAGCCGCTAAAAGGGTACGCGGCACTCGTCGACCGCCGATCGCCGCCGCGTCCAGTACCTGCCGAGCCGCCTCCGGCAGCAGGGCTACTCGCTGGCGAACCCCCTGTACCAGATCCCAGGGGACACTCTCCACGTCGCCGGCCGAGATGGACTGCGCGTAGCTGATCAGAAAGAAGGGGACGCCTCCCGCGCGTTCCAACGCGTGGTCCGCCTTGACACGCTCCTCGTCGGGCCGATCAGCCAAGAGGTCGTCAAGGAGCCGGGCCGCGTCTTCATTCGCCAGGGGCCCGAGCGGCTGGCGGCGGATCAATCCCGCGTGAGCCAGATCAGCCACCAACATGCCCAGTGGGTCCGCCGGTCGCATCTCCGTATCGCGATACGCGCCTACAATGCGGAGCGGCAGGGCTGGTTTGCGCGCCAGGGTATTCACCAGATCGAGCGCGTCCGGCCCCGCCCACTGCACGTCATCCAGGATGAGCAGGGTGCCGGCTGGTCCGGCCACGTTGACTAGCAGGCGCTCCACCGCCGCGTAGATCAGCCGCCGCTCTTGATCCGGCTGCCAGGGAAGGGTGTCCGGCTCGTTGAACCGCTCCGCCAGCACGGGCAGGAGCCGCGTCAGCCAGGCGCAGCCCGCCAGATCCATCCGGCGCCGTTCCGGCGGCATGGTCCGGATGTAATGGGCCAGGGCCTCAACGAGCGGTGCGTAGGGCTCCTGCCCTCCGCGCCGCTGACAGCCGCCGGCCAGCACGCGCCAACCGCCGGCCATGGCTTCCGCGGCCAGCGCATGCAAGAGACGGGTCTTGCCAATGCCCGGCTCGCCCGCCAGGAACAGGACCGGTGGGCCCGAACCTTTCTCGCTTCCATCCCGGAGAAAGCGGCGCAGGACGCCCAATTCGGCTTCCCGCCCAACCAATGGCGTCGGCGCGTTCACGGGGGACAGCGGGAGCAGCGCGGCCAGATGCGCGGCGCCCGCCGGAGCGGAGCGTGCATGCGCGGCGGCCAAAAATGCCGTGGTGTCGTCGGGCGAGAGCCCCAGCGCCTCGGCCAGCAGTTCGAGAGTAGCCCGTCGCGGACGGCGGCGCATGCCCCGCTCGAGATCCTGGAGACCGCGCGTGCTGACCCGCGCTCGTGCGGCCAACTCCTCCTGGGTAAGACCGGCGGCGAGACGGAAATTCTTGAGCAGCCTGGCAAACCGGGACGGGATCACGTTACCACGCCTTGTTTCCTCCCAATGCGACTCATCATGGCTGCTGTCAGCATAGCACGACGCGAGAGGGCGAGAACGCCGGCGGGACGGCGAAAATGTGGGTAAAAATGTGTCTTGCGTGTGGTGTAGGCGCGCGCGAACCGCCAGAGTGTAAGGCAAAAGCGTCCCCATGGGAAGCAGCATGGGCGTGATGACGCGCGCTTATCAAGAGGAGACAGGTACCATATGAGTCAATCGCATGCGTATACCCGAATCGCCAAGGCAACTCGGGTCCAGGCGGTCCAGCCCCGCCAATCAGCAGTCGCCAGTCCAACTCCCCACGCGGCGGGCGTCACGCCCACTCAGGCCATGATCCTTCAGCTGCAGCGGACGGCGGGCAACGCGGCGGTGAACGCCATGCTGCGCCAGTACGCTCAATCCAGGGAAGCCGCCTCCGCGGATGGCGTACGGGCGGCCCAGTCACCAGGGGCCCAGCGAGCGGGCACGCCGGTCCAACGCCGAGCCGGCGCCCCGGTTTCCGTGCAGCGCTGGCCCACGAACACGCCAAACCTGGACTGGAGCCAAACCCAGACCATTACCACGCTCCAGAGCGGCCAACCGGTGCTCTTCTTCAAGGACCAAACGGATCCACCGGTGGTGGTGAAGGCCGAGGACGCGCCATACGGCCTCACCCAGATGAATGCCATCATGCATAAGCAGGTCCATGGCACCGCTACCATAGCCACGCGGGATGCCTCCTCGGACAAAAACACCATTATCAACTTAATGAAGGATGCCAGCAAATCCGATGCAAGCTGGGACGATCTGGGCAACGCAAAGGACACACCAACCACCTATTTAGTCCCCAGAACTGAGTATGGTCCTGACGGGAAGACCGAGGTGGAGACGGAAGGGAACACCCCCGCCGAAAAGGCCCGGTTTTTCATGGCTAAACAGTTTGCGGGCAAGCCCAAAATACAGGTCATGGCCGTTGCTCAGGGTGAATCCGGGCGTAAAATTGCCCACCGAGACGCGGCGGCGACCGCTGACAACCCAAGCCGGCTCCGCCAACTCTTCGACGATGGGGCCTACGTGACCAGACTGGGCCAGTTGACGGCGGCGGA
>JANWHO010000104.1 GCA_025450375.1 Chloroflexota bacterium | reverse complement strand
ATCTTGCCGCGGCAGAAGGCCCGAATATCCTCCGCGTCGCCAGCGACCCCGTCCTTGAGGCGAATCCAGGCCATGACTTCCTCGCCATATCTCCGGCTCGGTATCCCGATCACCTGCACATCCTGTACGGCGGGATGGGAATAGAGAAATTCCTCTACCTCTCGGGGGTAAATGTTCTCACCGCCGCGGATAATCATATCCTTGATCCGGCCCACGATAGAGCAGTAGCCCGCCTGATCAATGGTGGCGAGGTCGCCGGTGTGCATCCAGCGGGCTGGATCGATCGCCGCCGCCGTCCCCTCGGGATTGTTCCAGTAGCCAAGCATCACCGGATAGCCCCGGCTGCAGAGCTCGCCTGGTACGCCCGGCGGGACAATCTGGCCGTTGGCGGGGTCGAGCACCTTCGCCTCGATATGCGGATGCACCCGGCCCACGCTACCCACCCTTTGCTCCAGCGGATCGTCAATCTTGGTCTGGAAGGACACGGGCGAGGTTTCAGTCATCCCATAGGCGATAGTCACCTCCGGCATGTGCATCAGAGTGTTCACCTTCTTCATCACCTCCACCGGGCATGGCGAGCCGGCCATGATTCCAGTCCGAAGGCTGGTCAGATCGAACTCGGAGAATCGCGGATGCTCCAATTCGGCGATGAACATGGTGGGGACGCCATGCAGGGCGGTGCAGCGCTCGGCTTGCACGGTCTCCAGCACCGCCAGCGGGTCGAATCCCTCCCCCGGAAGAATCATGGCGCTGCCGTGGGTGACGCAAGCCAGATTCCCCAATACCATCCCAAAGCAGTGATAGAAGGGAACCGGGATACAGAGCCGATCCTCGGCCGTAAAGCCCATGGTCTCGCCAATGAAGAAGCCGTTATTGACGATATTGTGATGGCTGAGCGTGGCGCCCTTGGGGAAGCCGGTGGTTCCGGAGGTGTACTGAATGTTGATCGGGTCATCGAATTGCTGAGCCGCCTGCACGCCCGCGAGATCCTCCTCGCTCACCTCGCGCGCCAGCCCCAGCAGTTCCGGCCATGCGCGCATGCCGGGCGCGGCGGGGCCGAGCACCACCACCTCGCGTAGATCGGGCAACCGCGCGCAGCGCCAGGAGCCGGGAGCGCCGGTAATCTCTGGGCCGATCCCCGCCAGAATGGCCAGGTAGTCGCTGCTCTTGAATCCAGGGGCCAGGACAAGAGTGGAAATGCCGGATTGGCGCAGCGCGTATTCCAACTCCGAGCCCTGATAGGCGGGGTTGATGTTCACCATGATTACCCCGAGCTTGGGGGTGGCGAATTGGGTGATCACCCACTCCGCCCGGTTGGGGGCCCAGATCCCCAGCCGATCACCCTTCCGCAGCCCCAGGGCATGGAAGGCGCGAGCCGCCTGGTTTACCGCCGTGTGTAACTCCGTGTAGGTGTAGCGGAGCCGCTGATCGCGGGACACCAGGGCGTCGTGACCTCCGTGGAGGGCCACGGTCCGGTCAAACAGATCGCCGATCGTCATCCCGATCAGCGGCGTATCGGACGCTCCATGAACATAGCTCTGGGTAAGTGGTTGAGGTTGCACGGCCTGCTCCTTTCACCCGGACCGGCTGCCAGGGAGAACACGCCATTGGCCCCCGGCTGATCGCGGTATTAGACCGCGAACACTCATCAGTCGTGAAAACGCCAACGACCCCAGTCGTCAGCGACTGGGGTCGTACAGGCTGAGAATGGTGCCGAAGGAGGGACTCGAACCCACACGAGCATAGCTCACGGCGTCCTGAACACCGCGTGTCTGCCAATTTCACCACTTCGGCCAGAGAAGGAAAACCAGATCGCTTCGGGCCCTAAAAGATCTTGGATACCACCAACATAGAGACGATCAAGAAGGCTGCCGCCACGCCAATCGTGAACTTGAACAGGGTTAATTCGATCCCACGCCGAGTCTGGAACACGTTTCCGTCGCCCCCGAACACGCTGCCAAGGCCCTGGCCCCGCGACTGCATTAAAATGAGGACCGAGAGAAACACCGCCAGAATGACCTGGACGATGCGAAGGGCAGTCAACACGGTGGCACAACCTCACCTGAACAAGACACCATACGACGGGTTTCGTTGCTTGGGTACTGTAGCATGCGCCCCCCCAAACTGACAAGGGTGGTCGATAACGAAAAGCCCGGGAGCATTGCTCCCGGGCCTGCCTGGAAACCGGCATCCGCGACGCTGATAATGGCCGAGGAAGAATCGGAAAAATGTGTTGCCGCGATGCCCAAGATCGGTACGATGCCGGCGCTAACGCACTTCCCGCACCAGCCACGCTAGTATAGGAGAGTCTGGATTAACGCAACATGACAAATTGGTGATTGACAATTCACCCCCTTGGGACGATAACACGGACTGGCGTGCTATGCTGATGAACGGTCACTCGTAGTATGAGGAGGCAGCCTGCTCATGGAGTCTATCTACCGCGCCCTCCGCCGGTCCGGGCCTCGGATCGCCCTCGCCGCCCTGGTATCCGCCGGATTGCTGGGCATGTCGGTTCCGCTGCGGAGCGGGGGTTCCTCCGCGTCTGCCGCCCATGCCGCCTCAGTCACTGCCTACCATGCCATGGCACGCTCCGGCCAGGCAGCGCGCCCGACCCTGTCACTTTCCCGTCTGCCGCTGCTGTTTGAGCAGGGACCGGGCGGTAAGGGCGCCGCTACCTATGTGGCTCACGGCAACGGCTATGCGCTCGCCCTGGCGTCCGGCGGCCCAGTACTGGTGAGCATGGCCGCCTCCACGCACGGGGCGCACGGCAGCTTCCGTCAGTCTCCTACCCACGCCCTGCACTTCCAGTTGCTGGGGGCCAATCCGGCCGCGCGGATCCTAGGCCAGGACAGGCAACAGACAACGGTCAATTATCTGGTTGGCGCGGACCCCAAGGATTGGCGCACCGGCGTATCTACGTTTGGCCGGGTCGCCTACCAGGGCGTCTATCCAGGGATCAACGTCACCTATTACGGGACGCAGGGTGACCTTGAATATGACTTCAATCTTGCCCCCGGCGCCAATCTCCAACAGATCCGCCTTGCCTTCCCAGGCTCCCAGGCACTCAGCATCGACAGTGCAGGCAATCTGCGTATCTCAAGCGCGGTTGGCGTCTTGATCGAGAAGCAACCGGTCGCCTACCAGCTGATTGGCGGGAATCGGCGGGCCGTAAGCAGCCGCTACGCACTCCTGGGCGCCCACGAAGTTGCCTTCATCGTCGGATCGTACCGGCATGATGCCGCGCTGGTCATCGACCCTGTGTTGACCTACTCGGATCTAGATGGCTTCAATGACAATGCCACTGGAATCGCCATCGACTATGCCGGTAGTGCCTACATCGTGGGAAACTCGCCCATCGTGAGTATTCATGCCACCGGTATAATCACCCGTGGCTATATGCTTCAAGGCGCCATCGGCGGCACCGCCGCAGCCTTTGTAGCAAAACTGAACCCAGAAGGCACCAGAATCCTTTATTCGACCTACCTGAGCGGAACTTCGGATGCGCACGCCACCGCGTGCGGCCAGGCAGCGGCCACAAATGCCACAGGCATCGCGGTGGATGGGCGGGGTGATGCGTACATTACCGGTTCCTCCAACGAGACCGACTTTCCCACCAGCACCAGCGCCTTTCAGACCACAAATCGCGGCGGATACGATGCCTTTATCACCAAACTGAGCCCGACCGGCCTTTCGATCGTCTACAGTACCTTACTCGGTGGCGCCGACGATAACTCCAATACCTGTGGCGACGATGGCTCGGCTGGAATCGCTCTGGACTCGCGGCACGATGCCTTCATCGCTGGTTACACGTATTCCTATAATTTTCCTCTCCAGGATGCCGGGCAAAGCGCGCTCGGCTACGGAGAAGGCTCTCTCGGCTCGCAGGAAGATGCGTTTGTCGCCAAGTTCAATCCCCAGGGGTCAAAGCTGATCTACAGCACCTATCTGGGCGGCAGCGGCACCGACTTCGCGACCGGAATCGCCGTCGACCCCAAGGGATTCGCCTACGTCACCGGGCAAACCAATTCGGCGGACTTCCGTACTCCTCCCCATGCCTTGCAGCAGCACCTTTCCGGTACCGATTTCAACTCCTTCGTGGCCAAGATGAGCCAGAGCGGCAATACCCTCGTCTATGCCACCTACCTGGGCCAGACGGCCGCCGATAAAACCCATGGCATTGCCGTTGACTCGGCGGGGAACGCCTATGTAGTAGGGGAGACCAACGGTGGCATTCCCCGCACGATCGGGGTGCCGCAAGCGGCCCCCGGCGGCGGCATTGATGCCTTTGTCTCCAAGCTGAGCGCCCGTGGCGTGCTCATCTATTCCACCTATCTGGGCGGAGTCGGCAACGATATCGGCTACGCCATTGCCCTGGATCATCAGGGCAACGCCTACGTGGCTGGATCGACCGGATCTCCCACCTTTACTACGCCAATCTTTCCCCTGCAACGGGCGCTGCAGGGTACGCTGGGCGGGAACCGGGGCGGCTTCGGACTCCTGGATAGCTTCGTCACCAAGGTAAACTCCTGCGGCACCGCGATTCTCTATTCCAGCTACTTTGGCGGGACGTTCGCCGAGAGTGTCGACGGCATTGCCGTTGACTCCCACGGTAACGCCTATATGGCTGGCTACACGCAGTCACCGAATTTCCCGCTCACGCATGGGCTCCCAGGCGGGAGAAATTATGTGTCACCGGATCCGAATGCTTTTATCGCCAAGATCAGCGGGGCGCCACAGTCACCGCGTGGCGCCTGCCCGTTGCCCTTGACCCTGAATCTCGCGGCCCCAGCAGTCTCGGTCAGCGCCGTCACGCCAATTTCGGTCACCGTTCATACCGCTCCGTTCGCCAAGGTGCAAATTACCCTCACGGTGAAGAACACGGTCCCACCGCCGCCTGCGACCCCTGGCGTCAAGGTTAAAGGACCCAAACCGCCCAAGCTCGGCCAGGTAATTTACCATCTGGTCGTGAAGGGGACGGCGGACGCCTATGGCCTGTATGTCGGTCAATTGTTCCCCAAGATCAAGATCGCGGCGGCGGTCACCGCTACTCTGGCTATTCACACTTCCAACTCGGGAGGCGCGGCAAACACCA
Organism: Chloroflexota bacterium; assembly: GCA_025450375.1. The sequence goes on along the minus strand of JANWHO010000104.1, from coordinate 210 downwards.
TCACCACGATCACCATACAACCATAGCTAAGCGTCTGGCTTGGAGGAAGGCCGGTGTTGCCGGCCTTCCTCCAAGCCAGACGCTGGATCTTCCCGCGGCCTACCACTTCTACCCCGCCGTCACCAGGGCCCGCGCCTCGGTTACGCCATCGATCACCGGCACGCCCACCGCCCGGCAATGATGCAGAAAACCGGCCAGGGTGGACAGGGT
>JANWHO010000103.1 GCA_025450375.1 Chloroflexota bacterium | reverse complement strand
GGTCCAGGCGCTCAGCCGCGTCTACCTGGAAGCGGGTGACCACCTGGATGTCTTCCACTTCGCCCGCGGGATCGTGGCCCAGATCGCGGACCAGCCCCGCTGGATCCCCGAGCTTGGCCGCGAGGCTCCCCTGATCGAGCGGCTGTTCTATCCGGAAAAGTGGCTGCTGATGCGCCTCCGCCTGGCCAACGCGGACCCCAGACTGGGCGGAGTGGGGAACATGGTCAACTGCGGCGCCGCCATGTACGCGGCGCCGGTGGGGATCGTACACGCCGGCGATCCGCGGGCCGCCTATCGCGAGGCGATCGAGATCTTTAGCGCCCACCAGACGAGCTACGGCCTGGAAGCAGCCGGCGTCATGGCGGCCTGCGTGGCCGAGGCGCTCAGGCCAGGCGCCACGATCGAGTCGGTGATGGACACCGCGCGAACGTTGGCCCGCGAGGGGACCGGCGCCGCCATCGAGGCCGTGATCGCGCGGGCGCGCGATTTTTCCGACTGGCGGCAGGCGATCGGCCCCCTGCGGGAGGCCATGCGGTCCTTTGATGGGGCCGCCGAGGTGTATCGGGATCGGGGGAACGGTCGCGATGACTGGCAACCGAGCCGCGAACGGAGCATCGAGGAGTTGCCGATTGCCCTCGGTTTCCTGGTGGTCACGGGGGGTGATTTCGAGGCAAGCGTCCTGGGCGGCGCCAACTACGGTCGCGATAACGACTCCATCGCCAGCATGGCCGGGGCTATCGCGGGCGCCCTGCACGGAGACCGGGTGATTCGCCCGTCCTGGATCGCCCGGATCAACGAAGCGAACCGGATCGATCTCTCTCCTCTGGCGGCGGAACTGGCTGAGCTGGCCCACACCCTGCAGCTGCGGCAATTCGCGGAGGCTTCCCGCCGGATGCGCGCCTTCACCGTGCTGACGGCGCGCGAGTTGTGAAGGCGAGACAGGGGAGACGCCGATGGTAGACCGCCCGGCCCTGGGGGGAATCAAGGTGCTGGACGTGGCCACCCTGTTCGCGGGGCCGCTCGCCGCTACCTTTCTCGGTGACTTCGGAGCCGAGATCCTAAAGGTCGAGCATCCGCGCGGTGACCCATCCCGCTACCACGGGCACGCCAAGCACGGCATGGGCCTGTGGTGGAAAATGCTGGCCCGGAACAAGCAGGCGATTACCCTCTACCTGGGGGCGCCGGCGGGGCAGGAGATCTTCCGCCAACTGGTGGCGGGCGCCGATGTGGTAATCGAGAACTTCCGCCCCGGCACCCTGGAGCGTTGGGGGCTCGGCTACGACCAGCTTTCGGCGATCAACCCGTCACTGGTGCTGGCGCGGGTGACCGGCTTCGGCCAGTTCGGTCCCTACGCGCATCGGCCCGGATTCGGCACCCAGGCCGAGGCGATGAGCGGCTTCGCCCACATCACCGGCCAACCGGATGGACCGCCCACCCTGCCGCCGTTCGGGCTGGCGGACGGGATCGCCGCCCTCGCCACCGCGTTCGCGATCATGGTCGCGCTCCGGGCCCGCGAAAGCACTGGCCGAGGACAAGTGGTGGATATGGCGATCATTGAGCCCATTTTGACCATCCTGGGGGCGCAGCCGACCGTGTTCGATCAGCTTGGGATCGTCCAGCAGCGGGCCGGGAATCGCTCCAGCAATAACGCCCCGCGGAACACCTATCGCACTGCTGATGGCAGGTGGGTCGCGGTCTCGACCAGCGCCCAGAGCATCGCCGAGCGGGTGGTGCGCCTGGTCGGTCATCCGGAGTTCATCCAGGAGCCGTGGTTTGCCTCGGGGGGCGGGCGCGCCGCCCATGCCGATCTGCTTGACGAGGCGGTGGGAAGCTGGATTGGCGAGCGGAACCGCGACGATGTGCTGGCGGCCTTCGAGGCCGCCGAAGCCGCCGCCGCGCCCATCCATGACGTGGCCGACGTGGTGGCCGATCCGCAGTACCAGGCCTTGGGCTCGCTGATCGCGGTGCCGGACCCGGAGTTGGGGCCGGTCTTGATGCAGAACGTGCTGTTCCGTCTCTCCGACACTCCTGGCGCCATCACCACGACCGGCCCCAAGCTGGGCGAGCACAACCTGGCGGTCTATAGTCGTCTTGGAATCGACGCGGCCCGGCTGGAAAGCCTCAAACGCGAGGGCGTCGTATGAGCACCCTTCCCGCTCCAATTCGGAGCTATCTCTATGCGCCGGGCAGCGATCGGCGGCTCTTGGAGAAGGCCCTCCAGAGCGACGCCGACGCGGTGGTGTTCGACCTCGAGGACGCCGTGGCTCCCAACCGGAAACAGGCGGCCCGCGAGCAGGTGGCCGATCTGTTGCGGAGCCAGCCGCCCAAGCCGGTGTTTGTCCGCGTCAATGCCGTTGCCTCGGGCCTGACGGAGGCTGATCTGGCGGCGGTGGCCGGTCCCTGGTTGTCCGGCGTCCGGCTGCCGAAGACGGAGTCGCTCAACGAGATTCGGCAGGCGGCTGAGTATCTGGATCGCCTCGGCTGCGCGGCGGGGATCCAGTGCCTGATCGAATCCGCGCTCGGGGTCGAGTATGCCTTCGATCTGGCTCGCGCTCATCCCAGGGTGATTGGGATCGGTCTGGGCGAGGCCGACCTGACCGCCGACCTGGGGGTGTCCGGTGACCTGGGCCTCCTCTACGCCCGATCCCGTATCGTGATCGCCGCTCGGGCCGCCGGGCTGCCAGCGCCCACGCAAAGCGTCTATCCGCACATCCGCGATGAGGACGGGCTCCGCGCCAGCACCCTGGAGGGGAAGCGGCTGGGCTTCTTCGGGCGCTCCCTCATCCACCCATCCCAGATCGCGGTGGTCAACCAGATCTACACTCCCACCGCGGAGGAACTGGAGAAGGCACGGGCCTTGATCGAGCAACTGGAGCGGGCCGAGGACGCTGGCAGCGGTGCCTTCGCGCTGCCCGATGGGCGGTTCGTCGACCGGGCGATCGTGGAGGCGGCCCGCCGTGTTCTCGCCCTGCGAAGGGCGAACTAGTCGTGGCTCTCTGTGAACTTCGCTACTACAGCGCGGCGCTGGAAAACATGACCGCCGCGACCCTGATTCTTCCCGAGGGTCGTCCGGGCCCGTTCCCCACCTTCTATCTCCTTCATGGGCTGTCCGACGATCATACGGCCTGGACCCGCAACACCAGTCTTGAAAGGTACGCGGAGGCATCCCCCTTCATGATCGTGATGCCGGATGGAGGGCGCGGCTATTATTCCGACGCGCCTGGTGGAGACGCCTATGAAACGGCGATTGTCCGGGATCTGATGACCACTATTGACCAAACCTTTCAGACCGATGCCCGCCGGGGGGCGCGGGCGATCGGCGGCCTTTCGATGGGCGGGTACGGGGCTCTCAAACTGGGTCTGGGGCATCCCGAGTTGTTCGGCAGCGTGACCAGCCACTCCTGCTCACGGGCGGTGCTCTGGACCCACGAGCCCGACACGGAGGAGGAGAAGTTCCTCCGCGCCTTTGGACCCGAGCCGCGGGGCGGCCCTGGCGACCTGTTCGCCCTGGCCGAGACGATCGACCACCCGGATCTGCCGGCACTCAGTCTGGACTGTGGGACCGAGGATGAACTGCTGGCGGCCAACCGCCGCTTTCACGCCCATCTGGAGACCCTGCACATTCCCCATCTCTACCGCGAGTATCCGGGCGGGCACGCCTGGGACTACTGGGACCAGCGGATCCAGGAGGCGCTGGAGTTCCATGTCCGCGCCCTTAACCTACCAGCGGGGCCTTCCTCTTTTGACCCTTGATTCATGCCTGCCGGACAGGCGGAAAGGACATGTCGCATGACCATACCAGCCGACTACGCGGAGCGCGTGTACGCGGGCGTGTTGGGGAAACTAATCGGCGTCTACCTCGGGCGCCCATTCGAGGGCTGGACCCACGAGCGAATCATGGCCGAGCTGGGTGAGATCAGCTATTACATCCAGGATCCCCGTGGCTTGCCGCTGATCGTGACCGACGATGACATCAGCGGTACATTCACCTTCCTCCGGGCCCTCGCCGACCACGGCAACACGCTGGACCTCACGGCGGAACAGATCGGGGCCACCTGGCTGAACTACATCATCGAAACCCGCACCATCCTTTGGTGGGGTGGGCTGGGGAACAGCACCGAGCACACCGCCTTCCTCAGACTGAAGAATGGCATCCCGGCGCCCCGCAGCGGCTCGGCGGCCTTGAACGGCAAGGTGGTATCGGAGCAGATCGGCTCCCAGATCTTCATCGACGGCTGGGCCATGGTGGCGCCGGGTGATCCGGCCCTGGCGGCCGATCTGGCCCGACGCGCAGCCAGCGTCAGTCATGACGGAGAGGCGATCTATGGGGCCCAGGTGCTGGCCGCCATGCAGGCGGGCGCCTTCGTCGAACCCGATCTCAACCGGCTGATCGATACCGCCCTCACCTTTATCCCCCGCGACTCGCTGATCGCCCGTCTGATCCACGACGTGCGGGAATGGCATCTCGGTGACGACGATTGGCGGCGGACGCGTGAGCGGATCGAGGAGCGGTACGGCTACGATAAGTACGGCGGCAATTGCCACATGATCCCCAACCATGCCCTGATCCATCTGGGATTGCTCTATGGGGGTGATGATTTGCAGCGAGCCCTCCTGATTACCAATACCTCCGGCTGGGACACCGATTGCAACAGTGGCAACGTGGGCTGCTTCCTGGGAATCAAGAATGGGCTGGCCGGGATCGACGCGGGCCCCGATTGGCGCGGCCCGCTCGCCGACCGCCTCTATCTTCCCACCGCCGATGGGGGCCGGGCGATCACCGACGCGATCACCGAAGCCTATCACGTAATCAACACTGGGCGCGCCCTGGCGGGAGAAGCGCCGGCCGCGCCCAAGCATGGGGCCCGGTTCCACTTCGATCTGCCGGGCTCGGTCCAGGGATTCCAGCCCGATAACGACTCACCCTTCACCGCGCCCGCGGCCCTGGAAAACGTGGCCGGGCACAGCCGTCTGGGGCGCCGGAGTCTGGCCATCCACTACAACCATCTCACTACCGATCATCCGGCGCGCGTGGCCACCCCCACCTTCATCCCCTTCGGTACGCCGCCCATGCGCGGCTACACCTTGATCGCCTCCCCCACCCTCTATTCCGGCCAGACGGTGCGCGCCGAACTCAGCGCCGACGAAAGCAACCCCACCGAGGTGGCCGGTTGCCTCTATGGCCGCCGCTACGGGGCCGATGACGCGGCCGTGCTGATGAGCGGTCCCGAAGTGATACTGCGGCCGGGGAGCGTCCGGGAACTGACCTGGCGCCTGCCCGATACCGAGGGGGCGCCCATTGCCCAGATCGGGATCGCGGTTCGGGCCGAGGGCGGGGCCCAAGGCACGGTCTATCTGGATTACCTGACCTGGGATGGAGCGCCCACCGTGGTGCTGGGTGAGCCGCCGGACGGGGGCGCTATGTGGCGCAACGCCTGGGTTGATGCCCTCGATCGTTTCGACCGCCGCTTGTCCAACCCCTATCGGCTGGTGCAAAATCGCGGGACGGGCATGCTCATTCAGGGGACGCGGGAGTGGCGGGATTACGAGGTCAGCGCGCCCATCAGGCCGCATATGGCGGAATCGTGCGGCCTGGGCTTGCGGGTACAGGGGCTCGGCCGTTACTATGCCCTCCTGTTGTGCGCGGATGGGAAGGCACGGATGGTCAAGGCGCTGACCGGCCAGACCGTATTGGCCGAGGTTGAGTTACCCTGGGAACTGGGCCGGACCTACGCCGTAAAGCTGGAGGCCCGCGGCCCACGGCTCCGCGGGTGGGTGGATGATCAACTGATATTCGACGAAGCGGACAACGACCACGCCTTCGACGGCGGAGGGGTGGCCCTGATCTGCACCGAGGGCCGCGTCGATTGCGGCGCCGTAACCGTCACGGCCCTGGACGGGAAACATTGACTTCCGTGGCGTTAAAGCAGATTGAAGCCCCGGCATAAATGCCGGGGCTTCAACGGGGGCGCACGGCACTCGGCCTCAGCCGGCCCCGTCCCTTCCATCCGGCCTCAGCCGGAGGCTCCCGAGTAGGAGAAGCATGATGGCGGGACCGTCCGGGGTGCTGATCGTGCCCCTCATCCTCTCACTGGGTCTGGACACCTTCGCCGTGTCCACCGCTATCGGGGTGGCGCCGATGCCCACCCCGCTCCGTTTGCGGTTCGCCGCTGCCTGCGCGGCGGCCGAGGCGGGAATGCCGCTGATTGGTTTCGCGATCGGGGGGGTGGCTGGGCGACTGGGCACGGTGGCGGATTGGCTGTCGGTCGCGATCCTCCTCGGAGTGGGCCTCTGGATCCTTCGCGAGGCGCTGGAGGATGAGGATGAGATGGCAGAGGCGCTGGAGCGGGCCCAGCAGGGCGGAGCCGCCCTCTTGCTGGTCGCGCTCAGCGTGAGCATGGACGAACTGGCGGTTGGAGTGGCCCTGGGCACCCTGCGCCTGCCGGTGGTGCCGGTGGTGATCGCCCTGGCGGTGCAGGCGCTGGTGGTGAGCCTCCTCGGCCTCCGACTGGGCGCCGCGCTGGGCGCCCGCATCGGGGCCCGCGCCACCATGGTCGCGGGCGCCGTGCTCTGCTTGCTGGCCGTGTGGGTGGCCATCTCCAACCTAATGGGGCGGTGACGATCGTGCCTTTGTCTACAGTTCTCTGCACGGGACGGGTGGTCAGGGCTGCGCCAGAGTCCGCCCGCCATTGGTAGCGT
>JANWHO010000102.1 GCA_025450375.1 Chloroflexota bacterium | reverse complement strand
TGACGTATGAATGGCACAATGAACGAGAAGTGGTCGTGGATTGACGCGGCGCATGGGATGCGCTCGGAGCTGTTAGACATCCTTGGCGACGCTGACCTGGCTTTTACTCCGGGCGGCCAGAATATGACGGTAGGCGCCCTCTGTCGCGAGATGGGCGAGATCGAGCATTCTTACGTCCAGTCGTTGAAAATCTTTAGGCAAGAATGGTCGTACCGCAATGCCGACGCGGAGTTGGTGAACAGCGTTGCCCGGCTCAAGGCGTGGTTTCAAAGGCTGGATGAGGAGATGCACGCCGCGATCACGGCTCTCGCGGATGAGGATATGAAGAAGGAAGTTGATCGCGGCGGCTTCGCGGCTAGCGTTGAATTCCAACTCGATGCCTATTTGCAGGCAGTGCTGATCTTCCTGGGGAAGGCTACTATCTACCTGAAGGCGATGAACACACCATTGCCCCAGGCCTTTCAGGATTATATTGGCTGACCTCGGCTGATCCTTGAGCCCTTGGCGGTGGAGTTTCGGGCGAGGCGTAAAGCATACTCTTTCTCGTTAACGGCGTCCTCACATCTCCCCCACGTACGAGAAGCGCGGACGCCGCGAGCCCTCGTGCTCGACTTCCTCGCTGAACATGGCGAGCGGGCGTACCCATAGCCGCCGCTCGCCATAGAGGGGGCGATACACGACCAGCAGTTCCTGCGTTTCGCTATGGCGGGCCACCCCGATTACCTCGTAGTCGCGGCCCTTGAAGTGCCGGTAACGTCCAGGCCGCGGTTCGATTGGCTGGTCCATCTCCCCTCCTAACCGTGATTTGGCCCGCATACCGTCGCGGCGATTGGACCCCGCTTCGCTACTGCCCAATCAGACGGCGCGGTTTGTGTTCGCGCGTTTCGCACCCGGCCTCAGCCGATACGTCCCTCCCATCCGGCCATAGCCGGAGGTCCGCGTCCCGCAAACTATGCCAATAGAGCAAGTCCGCGATTGCCCGCGCGATCCCTGATCTCCACCGACTCATTGATGGTATGGTAGCGATATGCGGCACGGAGTGCTGATCACGAAAGGAGGGATACACCTATGACCCTGGCGGGACTGACCCCGATGGTGCGGGCCTTTCTGGACGAGCGGCGGTATGCCGTGCTGGCCACGATAAACGAGAGTGGGATGCCTCATCTCACCGCGATCTGGTACGAACTGCAAGGGGACGAGGTGCTGATGAACACGGCGGCGGGCCGCCTCAAGCACCGGAACCTCCAGCGGGATCCGCGGCTGACGATCTGTATCGTGGACGAAGAGCGTTATGTTACTCTCTACGGTCGCGCTGCCTTCCAGGACGACCCGGCTCAGGCGCAAAAGGATGATTACCGCCTGGCCATTCGCTATGATGGCCCTGAGCGCGCGAGGGAACGGGCATCGGAAATCGCGCTCCAGCAGCGGGTGAGCATCTGGATGGCTCCTACTCACGTCCATGCATACGGCTTCGATTGACGGCATGACGGCGGATATACCGTCCCCACGCCCCATAGTGTAGCGCGGGATGATAACTGGATCGCGCGGCGGAGGATAGCCATGCTTGAGAAGAGTTTGTACCGCCAGGGCTACTTGCGGGATGCCGCGGCTCTGGCGGCGGCGGCCCGCCAGGGCCTTGACGCACCCATCCCTTCCTGTCCCGGTTGGCACATGGCCACCCTGGTCAGCCATATGATCGAGATGAACCTGAATCGCCTGGGCCGGATCCGGCAGCGCCCAGCCCCGTTCCCCATGGATGATGTGACCACCTGGGGTCTGCCGCCTCGCTTCGAGGAGTGGTTCAGGGGTGAACGATTGGATGCCGGCGCCGCGCCGGCGGGGTTGGTGGAACTCTACGAGGAGACCACGGCACGGTTGGGCGCGGCGCTCTGGGCCCTGGAGCCCGCCGAGCCGGTCAGTAGTTGGTGGAAGGCGGATCAGACCGCCGGCTTCTGGCAGCGGCGGATGGCCCATGAGACCGCGGTGCATCGCTGGGACGCCCAGTTGGCGCATGGCTCGCCCGAGCCGGTCGATGCCGATCTGGCGAGCGACGGCATCGATGAGAACTTCGAGGTGATGGTGCCGTCGCGACGCCGGTGGGCGGAACATCCGCGCCAGGGCAGCGGCGAGACATACCATTTTCATCGGGCGGATGGGCCGGGCGAGTGGCTGGTTCGCTTCACCCCGGAGGGGCCGGTGGTGACCCGCGAGCACGCGAAGGGCGACGTAGCGGTCCGCGGGACCGCCTCGGATCTCTTCCTCTTCCTGTGGCGGCGCCTCCCCGCGGATCGTCTGGAGGTGTTCGGCGATCCCGACCTGCTCCCCAGGTACTTCGAGCTCGTGCCCCCGGGCTGAACCGCCCGACTGGCGGGATCACGCTGGCTTACTGTCGTGCCAACGAGTTCGATAACATCCCACCGGCGACTCGCACCGCATACCAGCAGCGTTCTCCAAGAAACACTTTCTCGAAGCCATCTTGCTGGGCCGGTACGATAATTGTGTCGAGAATCTGAGTCTTCCCGCCGCTCGATGGGACATCTCCGCCGCCAGAATCTTGCAGGGGAATCGCAATCGGCAGCGGTATCTCGAAGGCATGCAGCCCCACGAGCGGCAAAATCTGCAATACCTCGTGCAGAAATGCCTGTGTATCGGACTGCTTAGGCTCACCGCTGTACCCACGATCGGGCTCGTCCGTTATGGCTCCTCACCCATAAGGATGCGCGCCACCTTGCCGGCATCGATATTGCCGCCCGAGATGACGCACACCACCGTTCGGGCACGGACTTGCCCGCTCAGCGCGGCGGCGACCGGCGTCGCACCCGCACCCTCCGCGACGACCCGATTGCGCTCGATCAGCAGACGCACGGCGGCGATCACTTGATTCAGGGTTACCACGAGCGATCCGGCAAGGAGGCTGCTGGCCAGAGGCCACATTTCTGGGAGAATGCTTTTGCTCCCGATGCCGTCCACGAAACTGGGCGAATACTCAACCGCCCGCGGGGAGCCGGCGGCAAGAGAGGCCGCGAGCGGGGCTGCCGTGGCAACCTCGCAGCCATACACCCGTGCGTCCGGTTTGAGCGCCCGCAGGGCCGAGGCGATGCCGCAACTCAACCCGCCGCCGCCGTAAGGCACGAATACCGCCTCTACGTCAGGGAGATCGTCCAGGATTTCCAGACCGATCGTCCCATTTCCGGCCAACACAGCCGGGTCGCTCACCGGGTGGATAAACAGGCCCTCCATGCCGGGATACGCGCGGTCCAGAAGAACCTGCCACCAGTCATCGAAGGGTACCGCGATGATTCGTGCTCCCAGGCGTTCGATGGCGGCCAGCTTGGCCCGCGGAGCGTGGTCGGGCACGATCACCGAGCAGGGAATGCCCAATCGGCGGGCGTGCCAGGCGACCCCTTGCGCCATGTTGCCGGCGCTGGCCGTGTAGACGCCCTTGGCCAACTGATCAGTCGGCGCGGTCGCGATGGCATTGCCGGCCCCCCTCAGCTTGAACGAACCGATTGGCTGTAAGTTCTCGAGCTTGAGATAGATCTCCGTTGGTGCGTCGTCCAGGTTCAACCGGATGAGTGGCGAATGGAGGACCGAGCCAGCGATCCGTCCCGCGGCGGCGCGGATATCCGCTATGGGGATGGGTCCGGCTGGTGACGCGGCGATGGCCATGGCACGCTCTCCTGGCTCTGGGTTCGATCAGGGTGGGTGAGATGATAGCGGCCCACACCAACACTACCGCTACTATACCCACATTTTTTCTCCAGAGGGGTGTAGGCGGCGGGCATCCGGATATGGAGGACCGTGAAGAGAGGCTCGGAGGGAGGGGAAAACACGTTTGACTCCTCCTGGAAAAGAGTGAGAGATGCCCAGAGGAGCGGTGGATTCGGGACCATTAGGCTACTGTCGCTGGCCTTCTTCCATGCTAGGCTGCACTGGTACCCGACATACGCTCTCGAAGGACCGGCATGATCCATTCGCGTCGTCTCCCGCTTCACGGCGTCCATCTCTCCCGCCCGTATCGCGCCGGGCTGACTATCTTGGTGCTGGCGGTGCTGGCGGTGCTGGCGGTGGGTGAGCTTACGCCGCTCGGCGGCGCCGCGGCCGTCCCCTGGTGGGCGGATAGCGGCTGGACGCTCTGTGCTCTATTCGCGGTCGGCGGCTGCCTGGCCGCCGCCGGCAAGGGGGGCGCCGGTCGGAAGGCATGGCTGTATTTCGCTGGAGCCTCCGCCACCTGGCTGTGCGGCCAGCTAGGCTGGGACTATTATCAGCTTATCGCGCGGGTCGCGCCGCCGTTCCCTTCCGCCGGCGATGTCGGTTGGCTGGGTTTCGTGCCCTGGTTCGCCGCCGGTCTTTTCGCCCTCCCACGGCGCCGGCAACGGCAGAGCGCCATGGCCGTCCTGGCCCTTGACCTCGTCATCGTGGCGATTGCCCTGGCCCTGACCGGCGCGGTGGCCGCCCAGGGCCTGCTCCTGAACGCGACCGCCGTCAGCGCGGCAGGCAAGACGGTTGCCCTGGCCTACCCCGTCGCCTATCTCACCGTCGGTTTCGGAACCTTTCTGCTCATGATCCGGGTACCCGGCCTGGCGTCCAAGCCCGGCATGGCTCTGCTCCTGCTCGGCTTGCTCTGCGAGGGTGCCGGTTTCGTGGGTTGGGTGCCGCTCCTGCTGCGGAACAGCTATAACGATGGAACGGCACTGGATCTTGTCTGGATGGCGGGTCTTCTGGCGATCGGGCTCGCCGGGCTGGAGTGGCGGCCGCTCCCTGCCCAGCAGGTGGTTGGCGACACCCCTCCCCTGACCCGCGTGATCTTTGGGCTGATCCCCACCGTGCTCGGGACCGGGGTAGCCCTGATCGCTCCCGCCCTTGCCGGCGGCCCCGCCCATGGGCCCATTGAAATAGGGGCTCGAGTGTTGATTGCCCTGATCGCCGTCCGTCAAATAGCGGCGGTGCTGGACAACACGCGCCTGTATCGGGCCGAGACGCGGCAGCGGAGCCTGGCGCAGAGCCGGGCCGATCGCTTGCGGCAGGTTCAGGCCCTGGGGCAGGCCATGCGCCTGGACCTGGATCCGGTGCGGATCGGCCAGTTAATCGTCGAGGCGGTCAGCGAGGCGCTCGGCTACCGCCTGGCCATCCTGAATCTGATCACCGATCCGAGCGCGCCGGTAGCCGAGCAGCGGACGCAGGCGGTTGCCGCCGTCGGGTTGGATCCGGAAGTCGCGCGGGACTTCATGGAGCAAGCCGCCCCAGCCGGTGATACTTTGCTGCTGCTGCGCGAGGAATTCCGCCTCTCGCGCTCATTCTTCCTTCCGGCGGAGCATGCGGCGCGCTTGCTCCAGCAAACATCGATTCCCCGCTGGACCTCGGCTCAGTCCCAGGCGGGTGCCGCTGGATGGCGCGCGGGTGATGAGTTTTTGGTGCCGCTCATCGCCCCCCGCGGCAATAGCTTTCTCGGCTTTCTCTCGGTGGATGATCCGGCGGACGGCCACCGGCCCGACGTGGAGATGGCCGAGATCCTGGAGATCTTCGCCGATCAGGCGGCGCTCACCATCGACAACGCCAATCAGTTCGCGGAGTCTCGGCGCCGCACGCACCGGAGCGAGGCGGTGGGCGCCTTGCTGCATGCCCTGGGCCAGCAGATAGAGATTAACGCGGTCTTGCGCACCGGTTTGGCTGGCCTGGTGCGGCTCATGGGCGCCCAGAGCGCCACCCTCTTCGACTACGACGCGGCCCGCCAGGTCTTGATCACGCGGGCAGGTGATGGGCAAGCGCGCGATGACATCCCGGCCGGGATGACAGTCAGCCTTACCGATGAGCCGCATGCCGCCCAGGCTCTCGCCAGTTGCAGGCCCGTGGTGATTACCCACCCCGTGACCGCATCGGAAACGGCGGCCATGGCGTGGTTGGGGTGCCAGTCCGCCCTCGCCATTCCGGTTCTCACGGGGGGGAAACCGCGCGGACTGATCTTCATCAATTATCGGGCCATGGTTACGGCGGTGTCCGCCGAGGAACAACGCTTCGTGCTGGAGGTTGCCGACGCCCTGGCCGTGGCTCTGGAGAAGGCGGCGCTGTATGAGCGGACTCATGCGCAGGCCATGCGCGACCCCGTTACCGGCCTGGCAAATCATCGCGCCCTGCATCAGATCCTCGATACGGCTCTCGGGAGTGGCGAGGAGACCGCGGGCGTGGCCATGCTTCTGGTGGATGTCGATAATTTCAAACTCTTCAACGACACCTACGGCCATCCGGTCGGCGACGCGGTGCTGCGAACAGTCGCCGATCTCCTGCGAAGCTGCGCGCGCGAGGGGGACGTGGCGGCCCGCTATGGCGGCGATGAGTTCGCGGTGGTGTTGCCGGGAGCGGATGCGGCGATCGGCGAGGCGGTTGCCCAGCGCCTGGCCCGCCTGGTGGCTAACTCGCCGTATGTCACGGAGGCGGGCGCCGTCATCCCCCTCTCCGTCTCCGTCGGCGTGGCGGCCGCGCCGGTCGACGGAGACACCCGCCAGGCCCTGCTGGCCGTGGCCGACGCCCGGATGTACGCGGCCAAGCGAGGGTCGCAAGCTGACTCAACCCTGGTACGCAGCGCGGCGGATTTGCTGGGCGAGAGCAGCTTCGGCATTCTTGAAGGGCTGGTCTCGGCGGTTGACGCGAAGGATCGCTATACGCGCGAGCACTCGCTCGACGTGACGCGGTACGCGCTGCTCCTGGCTGACGCCCTGGGGCTGGATGCCGCCGACCGGCGTACCCTGGCCCTGGCCGGTCCGCTGCACGACATCGGGAAGATCGCGGTTCCGGATCGGGTGCTGCGGAAGCCTGGGGCCCTGACGGACGACGAGTATGAGTTGATCAAGGGCCATGTGGCCTATGGGGTGGCAATCGTCCGCGGCCTGCTGGATGACGCGCAGGTGCTGGCGGCGATCGCCCATCACCATGAACGCTTCGATGGAAAAGGCTACCCCCAGGGAGTATGCGGGGCGGAGACGCCGTTGGTAGGCCGGATCCTGCAGGTCGCGGACGCGGTCTCGGCCATGACCCTGGACCGCCCCTACCGGCGTGGCCTCTCGACCGAGCACATGATCGCGCAATTGCGGCGCGGCGCGGGTACCCAGTTCGATCCTATCCTGGTCGAGCCGTTCATTCACGCGTTGCTCGCCCTCTCACGGGAGCCGGCGGCGTAGCTACTCGCTGACGGGACACCTTCTCCGGCGGGTCAGCGCGGCCCAGGCCGGCGTGCCGAGCGCCTGGTTGGCGCCAGCCGCCCCATCATAGGGGAGGGCCGAACGGGGCGTCATGGCCCATTTCGTGCTTGCGTCAAGACCTTCATGCCGGGGTCGCCGCATGCCCGCCTGGGCACCATGAAGCACGGAAACACAGAAGGAACAGAGAACACAGAGTGCGACTCCGGTGCGCGAGGTGGCGCTTGTATGTGTAGGCTCCTTCGCGCTGGGATGGGCGACTGGTACGACCAGGCTGTACACTGGCCGGAAAAGCGAACGATCTCGCACCACCAGGCTGTGGGAGTGAAATGGAGGCAAGGGCAATGACCAACACGCAACGGACGATCTCCCCGGTTGATCAGTCGGTCTATGTCGAGCGCGATCTGGCAACCCCTCAGCGGATCGACCATGCCCTGGACGCGGCGACGCGGGCGGCGCGCGAGTGGAAGAACGTCCCGATCGTGGACCGAGCCGCGCTATGCCTGGCGATGGTCGAGGCGTTCGTCGGCAAGGCCGGCGAGTTGGGCACGGAACTAACCTGGCAGATGGGCCGCCCGATCCGCTACACGCCGAACGAAATCAAAGGCGGGTTCAATGAGCGGGCTCGCTTTATGATTGCCGCTGCTACCGAAGCCCTCGCGGACCTCAAGGTGGAACCGAAGCAGGGGTTCATCCGCTTCATCCGCCACGAGCCGCTGGGCGTGGTGCTGACCCTGGCCCCCTGGAATTACCCCTACCTCACCTCGGTCAACTCGATCATTCCCGCCATCATGGCCGGGACCACCGTGGTGCTCAAGCACTCCAATCAGACGCCGCTGTGCGCCGAACGGTACGCCGAGGCATTCCAGGCGGCCGGGGCGCCCGAGGGGCTCTTCCAGTACCTACATATGAGCCACGACGATGTGACGCGAGCGATCGGCGACGCGCGGGTCAATTTCGTGGCATTCACGGGCTCGGTGGAGGGCGGGCACGCGGTCACAAGGGCCGCGAGCGGACGCTTCCTGGACCTGGGGCTGGAACTGGGAGGGAAGGATCCGGCCTACGTGCGGCAGGATGCCGACCTGGCCCACGCGATCGAGAACCTGGTGGACGGCGCGATGTTCAACTCCGGCCAGTCCTGCTGCGGCATCGAACGCATCTACGTCCATGCGGATCTCTACGATGCCTTCGTCCAGGGCTTCGTGGATCTGGTCAGGCACTATAAGCTGGGGAACCCGCTCGACCCCGATACCACGCTCGGGCCAATGGTCCGGACGAGCGCGGCTGAGTTCGTGCGGGCCCAGATCGCCGAGGCCGTCCGCCAGGGAGCGCGGGCGCTGATCGATCCCAGGGACTTCCCCGCCGACCGGAGCGGCACCCCTTATCTGGCGCCACAGGTCTTGGTGGACGTGGATCACTCGATGCGCGTGATGTCCGAGGAGACGTTTGGGCCGGTGGTGGGGATTATGCCGGTAGCGGGCGACGAAGAGGCGATTCGCCTGATGAACGATAGTGCATACGGCCTCACCGCCGCGATCTGGACCGGCGACGTGGACGCCGCCGTACGGATCGGAGACCAGATCGAGACCGGCACTTGGTTCATGAACCGCTGCGATTATCTCGATCCCGCCCTGGCCTGGACCGGCGTGAAGGACTCCGGGCGCGGCTGCACGCTATCCGTGCTTGGCTACGAGCGCCTGACTCGGCCCAAGTCGTTCCATTTGCGTACCGATACGCGCTGAACAAGGCTCACGGCTCCCCAAATAGAGGTGTCCAGTTTCGTCCGCCGCCGCGTTATATAGTTAAGCGATGGCGATGAGACTGCCGGTCCAGCTTGAGGATAGACGCCGATGGGTCAGATCATGCCGATCCCGACCGCGCTGGACACGTATTCCGATCCAAGCGTATCGGAGGAACCCGTGTCTGATACGCCTCGATTTGGCGCCTTGTATGAACGCTATCGGCAACCGATCCATGCCTACTTGCGGTCACGTACCAACACCGATGAGGATGCCGCCGACCTGACGCAGCAGGTGTTCTTGCGGGCGCTGGAGGCCCTACCCCGCTATCAGCACCGGCAGGTGGCCTTCAGCGCCTGGCTCTTTCGCATTGCCCGCAACGCCGCTATCGATTTTCATCGTCGCTCGCACGCGGCCCTTACCTGGGATCTGGTGCCGGTGGGCTTGCAGCCCCTCGCCCAGACAAATGTGGAAGCCACGGTCATCCATCAAGAATCGCTTATCCGGCTGCGAGAGTTGTTTTTGGCCCTTAACCCTGAGTCTCGCGAACTGCTGACCCTGCGCTTCGCGGGCCAGTTGACCGCGTCCGAGATTGCCGCCGTGGTCGGAGCCGGGGAAGCCGCTACCCGCAAACGCCTGAGCCGCCTCTTGCAACGCCTGAAGGATCGCTACGATGCACCCACTTTCTGAGCGCTACGCCGATTTGCTTGATGATGGCGCTGATCCGGCGCTGATCCACTTGGTCGAGGATCTGGATCGGGTCTGCGCGCCGGAGCCGCTTCCCGTGCGCCGCGATCCGCCCATTGCCCGCCCGCTCGCAGACAAGACTGCCATGCAACCAACCAGGGCCAGGGTACGGGCACCCTGGCCGCTTCCCAATGCGCCGCGTACTCAGCGTGCCAGGGGACGGAAGAGTTGGCTGGCCGTAGGGTGGGCCGCCCTGCTCCCCGCCGTGCTCCTGCTGGCCCTGGCGGTGGTGTTGCGTAATCGGCCACCGACCGCCATTCCGCGCCTGGGCGCC
>JANWHO010000101.1 GCA_025450375.1 Chloroflexota bacterium | reverse complement strand
GCTCTGGAGTTGGCGGCCGATGGCTTCGCCATGTATGCCGGACTCCGGAATGCGATCCTCCGGCACGAAGCGAAGTTCCGGACCGAGTGGCCTACCAGCGCCGCCATCTTCCTCCCCGGTGGTGATGTGCCGGCGATCGGTGACCGCTTCCGCCAGCCCGACTGGGCGGCGGCGCTGAGCCAGACCGTGGAGGCGGAGGACGCGGCCTTGCGCGCGGGCCTGAGCCGCCAGGAGGGCCTGCGTGCCGCCCGTGACGTTTTCTATAAGGGGCCTATCGCGCAAGCCATCGCGCGCTTCGCCGCCGAGACCGAGGTGCTGGATCACTCCGGGTACGCCAATCAAGGCTTGATCGCCTATGACGATCTGGCCATGTACCAGACCCAGATCGAGGAGCCGGTCAGCATTGACTTCCGAGACCTACGCGTGTACAAGTGCGGACCCTGGTCGCAGGGACCCGTGTTCCTCCAACAACTTCGTCTCCTGGAAGGCTACGACTTGCGGGCCCTGGGCCATAACAGCGCGGCGTACATTCACCTGGTTGTCGAAGCGGCGAAATTGGCTTTCGCCGATCGCGATCGCTACTATGGTGATCCGCGTTTCGTCCAGGTGCCGTTAGAGCGTCTACTCTCGCGCGAATACGCCGCCGAGCGGCGCGCGCTGATCGACACGACGGCCGCCTCGATAGCCCTTCGCCCGGGCGAAATAGATACCACCGGGGCCGGCCCTATCCCCGAGGGGGGTGCGCATCGCCGCGACACCACGCACCTGGACGCGATCGATGCCGATGGCCTGATGCTGAGCGCTACTCCGTCCGGAGGCTGGATGCCCAGCTCGCCCGTGGTAGCCGGCTTGGGTTTTCCCCTGGGAACCCGCGGACAGATGTTCTGGTTGGATCCAGCCCACCCCAACAGCCTGGCGCCAGGGAAACGTCCACGGACCACCTTGACCCCCACGTTGGTCACTCGTTCCGGCGCGCCCTATTTGGTGTTCGGCACCCCAGGCGGGGACCAGCAGGATCAGTGGACCCTGCAGTTCTTCCTCAACCTGGTCGAATTCGGGATGGATCTCCAAGAGGCAATCGACGCTCCCACCTTCCATACCGATCACTTTCCCGCCTCATTCTACCCACGGGATACCGCACTGGGTAGCCTGAGCATCGAGGGCCGGGTAGATCCAGAGACGCGGGCAGCGCTGGCCGGCCTGGGCCACCGTGTTACCACGGCGGGGGACTGGGTCCATGGACAGGTGTGCGCCGTCCGTTTCGATTCCGAATCCGGGCGGATCGAGGGCGCGGCCTCGCCCCGTGGCCAGGTAGCTTACGCCATGGGCTATTAGGGGTGAATTCCGAAAACGACCGGCGACCGGGAAGTCCGTCAACGGACGCCGCGTTCGCCGGCCGGTTCATCAGGCCGCTCTACGGTTCTTACTGCTTTTCCGAATTGCCTCGGCTGATTGCCTCTTTGTTCGGTGACGCACGGGACGACGGAACCGCCGAGCGGCTGCTGGGGCCGCTGGCCGGTTCCTATGAAAAGGTGGTGCTCTGCTTCATTGATGCCTTCGGACGGCGCTTCTTCGAGCAGTTCGGTGACCGGTATCCGTTCTTGCGGCGCATCGTGGCGGATGGGGTGGTGACCAACATCACCTCGCAGTTCCCTTCCACCACGGCGGCGCATGTAACCACCATTCACACTGGGAAGCCGGTGGGCGAGAGCGGAGTCTACGAGTGGTTTTACTACGAGCCGAAGGTGGACGCGATGATTGCGCCCCTGCTGTTCTCGTATGCCGGGGACGGGGAACGCGGCACCCTGGCCGCGACCGGCATCGATCCGGCCGAGTTCTTCCCCACGGACACCCTCTACCAGACTCTGGGCGGGCTAGGAGTCACATCCCATGTCCTGCTGCCTACGGCCCTGGCGGACACTCCCTATGGGAAAGTGGTCCTGAACGGAGCGCGAGTACTCCCCTATACCACCTTCCCCAAGGCTCTGCGCACCCTGACCGACCTGCTAACCGGGACGGAAGGTCTGATCTACGCGAACCTGTATTTGAGCAGCATCGATACGGCGGGCCACCGGTACGGTCCCGATTCCGAGCCGTTCGCCGCCGCCATTGATCTCTGCTTCACCGCCCTGGATCAACTCCTGCACGCCGGCCTCCAGGGGCAAGTCGGCAACACCCTGTTCCTGCTGGTGGCCGACCACGGGCAAATGGCGGTTGACCCGACCACCACAATCTACCTGAATCGACGCTTCCCCAAGATCCTGCCCTGGATGATGACCAATCGCCGCGGTCAACTCCTGGCCCCGGCCGGCGCGTGCCGCGATTTCTTCCTCCATATTCGCGAGGAGCATCTGGACGAGGCGCACGCCTATCTGCGGGAGCAACTGGCTGGCCACTCCGCCGTGTACCTGACCGGCGATATGATCGCGGATGGCTTTTTTGGCCAGAACGCGCCGTCGCCCGCCCTGCTGGGCCGAGTGGGAAACCTGGTGGTCCTCCCCTACGCGCGCGAATCAGTCTTCTGGTATGAGCCAGGCCGCTTCGAGCAGCGTTTCCATGGCGCCCACGGCGGCCTCTCGCCGGAGGAGATGGAAACGGTGCTGCTGGCCCTCCCCTATAGCTGATTCGCGGCCCGTTTCCTACCTGTCCTTGCCTATCGTGCCGAGTGCTCGCGCACTCATGCACAATCCGGCGGCGTCGTGTATGTTCGAGCGTTTCGCACCCGACCACAGCCGGCGTCGTCCCTTCCATCCGACCTCAGCCGGAGGCCCGGCCGCCAGCCCGATTTTCCTATCAGGAAGCCGTACCCACGCACCCAGGCCGGAACATTGCGTGGCCAATGCGTGGGTGAACTGCCTGGTAATAGATCGCGCCATGACCCACAATGGCGCTGGTTCCATGTAGGACAATGATCGAGCCACGGCGCCGGCACGGGAAAGGGGCAGGTTTTGGGTGGCGCCGCTCTTCGTGGCCGACCTGAGCTAACGGGCAGGCGCGACGCCCCAGCTATTGCGGCTGGGCCGCATGTCCAACTTTGACGCGGGGAGGAACAATATGACATGTCGCCGGTCAATTCGCCTGCTGGTGAGCGCCGCGCTCACCGCACTGCTCCTGGGAGGGGCGCCGTGGTCGCGCGGTGTCTCAGCTACGGGATTGCCGCCAGGCCCTACCGCAAGCCAAACCCTCACCATGACTGTCGCGCCTACCGGACTTCTGACCGTGAGCGTGGCGGCCGGCACGGTATCCTGGAGCTATCCCGGCGCGGCCGACCTGGGGCAACTAAGCTTCACCAATACCCTGAATGATGGAGCAGCCTGGAGTATCGCCGCCGCCATGACCGATCTGGTGCCTACCTCCGGTCCCGTTCCCATTTCCTGCGGCATGAGCAGCACCAATTGCCTCTCGTTCACCAATGTGTCCTTGGCCTCGTCCACCCTCTTCAACGCTCTCAACAACGCCCCAACCACCAATATGGTACACGGAGGATCCGGTGCCTTTGGCGGCACGGATACCACTCCGGGGACCACCTTCTCGGGTACCAAGCAAGTCTTAACCGCCGACGGGACCGACAAGGGCAGCTACACACAGGGCGATGGGACTGCCGCCAATGACAATAAAATCACACCAACGACCGGACTTACCCTGGAGTCCGGTACCTACAGCGGCACGCTGCAATACACAATTACCGGTTAGGCGTTCATGATGTCGCGAGGAGGAACTGGTCGTGGCGGCGTAGCGGCCGGTTCCTCGCCCGCCCCACCCCAGGTGTTGAAAGGAGCGTGATTCCCGTTATGTGGTCCCATCCCGGACTCCTCCGCCGATCCCTGATCCTCGGGTGGCTGTGCGTGGCGGCGCTCTTCTCTCTAGTCGGAGTGCCGTCCGCCGGCGCCGCGCCGCGCAAGCCCCAAACACCGCTCTGGGGGATCAGTGCCGGCCTGTATGGTAAGACCACGCTTCCTGGTAGTCACTTTACCTACGCTCTGAGGCCCGGCATGGTGATCAAAGACGGACTCATTCTCCATAATTTTGCCTCGCGGGCCGTAAGGCTGAGTGTGTATCCGGCCGATATGCGGAGCCTTGCAGGTGGTGGACTGGCTCCCGCCCAGGCATATGAGCCGCGCCGTCGCGCCGGGGCATGGATCCATCTCAGAACGATGATCATTACGGTGCCGCCGCACCGGCGGGAACAGATTCCCTTTACCGTTTCCGTGCCGCCAGGCGTGGTTCCCGGAGACTACTACGGCGCGGTGGTCGCGGCCGCCGAGGGGGACCGCCGGAAGGCTGGTGTCCATATCGCGATTCGCGCGGCCCTGATCGTACATTTTTCGGTGCCGGGCAAGGTCAGGGTAGGGGTCGTTCTCGGCGGCCTGCATTCCCATGCGATGGGCGGCGGCGAATCCTTTAATCTGGTGGTGACCAATACGGGCAGCGTCACCTTCATGGTCAGCGGGGCCATTCTGCTGCGCGATGGGGCGGGCCGGCCTGCCAGTGTCCTCCCCCTTGGCCCGGCCAATCTCTATGTGATCCCTGGCGGCTCGGCGCCGTTGACAGCGCTATGGCCGCGCGTTCCCCTTGTAGGCCACGCTCGGGCCGAGGCGGCGATCCGAATTAGCTTGAACGGGCTCGTCTATCGAACCTATACCAGTACGGTCTTGAACCTCAATTTTTTCCCCTGGAAGCCCCTGATGGCCGCCTTCGCTGCCCTGGTTGGTTGCCTGATCATCGGCTGGAACCGCCGTCATTGGCTGGCCCACCGCGCCCGGGAGTGGCGGCAGGACCGGAGGCTGCTGGCGGAAATACGCGCCCAAAGGCGAGCGGAGCGTTCAGGTTCCTATGGCCGCCAGCCATAGCTCGGTTTCATCCTCCAGCCCCGCGCGGCGTTCAAATTCCCGGGCCGCCCGGAGATTGTCATGCTCAAGATCCAATTTGGCCAACAACAGGTGCCCGTGCGGATCGGTCAGGGCTTGCTCCGCCATCTTCGCCATGGCCTGGAAATAGACGGCGTGCCGCTCTCGTGACCGTCGTAGTTCACCAACGGCAGCCAGACACTCAAGGCCAAATTCGCGGACGGTATCCAGCATGCCGAAGCGCGGCTCATCCTCGTCCCCACCGGCAGTCTGGAGTTGGACCAACAAGCTCTTGTCCAGCAGGGAAGCTACCCAATCAAGGAAGGGTTCTCCCCGCTCATCACCGGCCCGGCACATGGCCTTCACGGCGGTCACCGTACAGCCGCCTACGAATACCGCCAGGCGGCGGAACAATGCTTTTTCCCTGTGAGAGAGCAGATCGTAACTCCAGGCGACGGTCCCACGGAGAGTCTGGTGTCGCTCTGGTAGGTCCCGCGCGCCTCCGGTCAAGAGAGGTAATGGTTGTTCTAGGCGGGCCAGGAGCGCGGCGGGCGACAAGAGCTTCACCCATGCAGCCGCCAATTCCAGGGCCAGGGGCAGCCCATCCACGCGCCGGCAAATCGCCGCCACGGTCATGGCGTTGGCGGATGTGAGGGAAAAGTCGGAGCGCACGGCCCGCGCTCGCTGGAGGAATAGAGCCACGGCGGGATTTCGCGCCAATTCATCCAGATCCGGCAACCGTTGGGGATCGGGGACGGCAAAGGGCCGCACCACGAGTTCATGCTCACCGCGTACATGCAGTGGCGCCCTGCTGGTGACCAGCAGGCGCGCCAGCGGACACGATTGAAGAAGGATCGCGATTTTTGGCGCCGCGTCGACCAGATGCTCAAAGTTGTCCAGCACCAACAGCACCTTCGCCGCGCGAAGTTCCCCGATCACGCTCTCCAGGAGAGAGGCGCCGCTGGATTGCTCCACTCCCATCACTCCGGCAATAGCGGCAATCACCAGATGCGGGTCATGCACGGACTCCAGTTCGATCAGCCAAACTCCATCCGCGTAGTCGGGCAAAAGGGCTCTGCCCACTGCCTGGGCCAGCCGTGTCTTCCCCACGCCGCCCGCCCCGATGAGGGTCAATAAACGCACATCCTCGCTTCTCAGTCTGGCCACCGCGTCCGCGAATTCGTCCGCCCGTCCGACCAAGGGGGTTGGCGGCGATGGCAGGTTGGATCGTGGATTATGCGTGGCATGGGAAGGAGAGCCGGCCAGGCCGGAGGCGGCGTCCTCGAAGGTGCGCCGATCAGCCGGCGAGAGCGCGAGGGCAGCAACAAGCAAGTCGAGCGTGTCTCTCCGCGGTAGGCGCCGCCGCTCTCGTTCAAGGTCACTGATCCCCCGAACGCTCAAGCCGGCTCGTTCCGCCAGCTGATCTTGGGAGAGTCGGGCCGCTAGCCGATACTGTTTGAGCAGCGCGCCAAAGGTTGGCGGGGCCGCGGAGCGCGCCGGTTGGGCGCTGGAACCTTGCGATCGTGGCAGGAGCGTAGCCATCGCTTCCCTCCATCCCTCACACCGCTACCTTGCGGCGTACGCCTTTCGCGGGGAGAAGAATATTGTTGATGATAGCACAAGATCCAAGATCTGTCTCTACCTTCTCTTGTACACTCTTCCAGAGGGGCCAGATTCACCGATTTAGCGCAGATATACGGTTACCTCACCGCGATTGAACCAGAGGCAGCGGGCCTGGACCTCGCCGAACCCATCACCCAGGATAGTCATGGCCTGGCGGAGAATGGCGGTGGGCGATCCATGGGGAAGTTTCAGGGTGATGAACGCGGCGCCTTTGAGAGACAACAAGGGCGCCATCCTGACCATCACGCGGGCCGACTCCCGCGCGTCCAGCCGCATATCGTTCACCACCAGGGTGAACGTCGGCTCGGCGCCCTCCAGGGAGTGGGCGCGGGCCAGGTAGCTCTCAGCGGTCATCCGGAGGGCGGTGACGTCCGGCAAGGCGGCGACCTGGGGCGCGAGAACTCCGGGATCGACAGCGGTTACCGCCAGGCCAAGTCCCGCCAGCACCTGGGTCCAACCACCCGGCGCCGCCCCCAGGTCCAGCGCCTTTCCGCCGGGGTGCGGATCCGCGGCGAATACCTCCAGGGCTTCCAGCAGTTTGAGCGCGGAACGGCTGACCAAATCAGGTCGATAGGGTAGCCTCGGCCGCCCTCCCGGCCAGAATGGCGCCGGGAAACCCGCGCCCGCTATGACGCGGCCCACGTACACGAGGCCACCCTCCATCATTGCCATAACCGGCAACGCGGGCTCCCCGACCTCCGCTAGGGCATGCGCCGCCGCGACCAACGCCGCGGAAGGCAAGGTGGACACGGGGCGTCCTTCCAGGTCATGGATCACCAGATTCCCGCTGTCGTCCGCGTCTCCATCCAGACCGGGCCGCCCGGACATCTCGACCTTGACGACTCCAACCACGAGTTGGCGGGTAAAGATGGGCGGCGCCGCTTCGACGCGCGCCCGCGATTCAGCGGATGATCCAGGTACGCGCAGGAGCAAAACTCCCGGCGCCGGCCGCCGGTCCAGACGGGCGTCGAGCAGCCGCGCCAATTCGTTGATCGCTACGTCCTCGTACTGGGCGGAGCAGAACGCGAGCGCCAGATCAGACGCGTGCACCTCTGTAACCATGATCGGTAGTATCCCGTGCCCATTGATCGCGGGCAAAGTGTGTGAACAATCCACCCCACTGGATGGCTGAACCCTGTATCGTAACGGGATGCGCGCGTTCGCGCCATGGTTGGTTAAGCAGAATGCAACAGAAGAGTAGGAGCCGTACGTGCGGCAGTCTCTAGTACGAAAGCTGATCGCGGGAATCCTGTCCGTGTCTCTGGTGACCCAGAGTCAGATCATCGCGGAGGCCGCTCACGTCGCCTCCCAGGCGCCATTCCCGACTGCCCATACCTCGGCCCTGACGCCGGAACAAATCAGCACCCTGGGCCGCGGAGCCAATCAGCACGTGATCGTGATGCTTCGCGGCCAGGGGTCAGGCTCCCAGGCATCGCTCCTGAGCGAGCTGCGCCGCCTGGGCGCCCCCGGCCTCCGGTCTCTTGGTCTGATCGACGCGGTGGCCGCGACCGTTTCACCAGCGGAGGCGGCGCGGTTGCGGGCCAATCCCCTGGTCGCCTCGGTGCTGCCAGATCGGGTGATCCAGCTCCGCCAGCCAGGACAAGCTCAAGCGGTCCGGCCCACCGCGGCGCCCAGCATCCATCTTCTTTCGTCCGGCTCCAGGCAACAGGCATGTAGCCGGAAACCCTCGCTCGAACCCGAGGCGCTGCAGCTGACCGATGCCGCCTCGAATAATCCAGCCGACCCCCAGGCGCAACGGCTGATCTCCGACACCGGGAAGCGAATCACCGGTAGCGGGGTCAAGGTGGCCTGGATCGCCGATGGGATCGACATCAACAATCCCGACTTTGTCCGCCCAGCCCACTCACCATACGGGAAGGCAGGCCGGGTATTCGTGGACTACAAGGATTTCAGCGGCGACGGAGCCACCGCGCCCACCGCCGGGGGCGAGGCGTTCATCGACGCAAGCTCGATCGGCGCCCAGGGCCGGCGAGTGTACGACGTGAATCACTATCTGATTCAACCGAATGACGGCCCCTGCAACATCCGTATCCTTGGCATGGCCCCGGGAGCGGAGATGGTAGGGCTGAAGGTGTTCGGCCAAACGAACGCCACCAGCAACTCCGCCTTCATTCAGGCCATTGACTACGCGGTGAACGTGGACCATGTCAATGTGATCAACGAGTCGTTCGGGGGTAATCCGTTCCCCGATCTCTCGGGCGATCCGATTGCCCTGGCCAATAACGCCGCCGTGGCCGCCGGTGTTACCGTGGTCGTATCGACCGGCGACGCCGGGGTGGCCAGCACCATCGGCTCGCCGGCCACTGATCCGAATGTGATCGCGGTGGGCGCCTCGACTCAATTTCGCTGGTACAGTCAGACCAACGCCTCCGGATTCCAGCTCGGCAATGGGGGATATCTGGATAATAATATCTCGGGCCTCAGCTCGGGAGGGTTTTCCCAGATCGGCCCCCGGACCGTGGACGTGGTGGCCCCAGGCGACCTCAGTTGGGCCCTCTGTACCCCCAGCAACACCGATCCGCCTGCCTACTCCGATTGCACGGACGCGAACAATAATCCCTCCCCGATCGAGTCGGCCGGCGGCACGAGCGAGGCGGCGCCGTTGACCGCTGGTGAGGCGGCGCTGGTGATTCAAGCCTATCGGAGCACGCATCAGGGCCTCGATCCAACCCCAGCCGTGATCAAGCAGATCATTATGAGCACGGCCACCGATCTGGGCATCCCGGCCACCGAACAAGGGGCCGGCCTGATCAACAGCTATCGGGCGGTGCAAGCCGCGCTCTCGTTCCGCGACACCTCCGCCCATCCCACCCCGCGGGCCTCCTCGGTGCTGATCAATCAAACCACCACCTTTAGTGCCACCGCGTTGCCCGGCACGCCGGAAACCTTTTCGGTTACGGTGACCAACATGGGAGCGAGGCGGCAACTGGTGGCCCCACGAGTCCGCGGCCTGAGCAAATCGCTCTTTAGTAAAGCATATGCGCTCTACCT